>JAAGZN010000639.1 GCA_024206165.1 Bacteroidota bacterium | reverse complement strand
AAGGTATGAGACATCGATTGATTGCCACTCGATATATACTAGTAGTCGAAGAAAGACCCCCATCCCCCCTAAATAATGTTGTTTCAGATGTTGCTTTCGTGCGCAAATGCATCTGCAATATCCCCCGAAGACATCCAGACCTAATATCAACATTGGTTCCGGGGGAGGGGGCTCCAACATCTTATTACAGGTTAATAGCTCCAAGTTAAAGATAATGCTAAAATCACCATTGTGTCTCAAGACCTTATGGCGGGGATTGTCTCGGAGCCAGCTTTTCTTAAACTCATCGTACATAAAAGAAAATTACGTTTATATACCAGTTGCACTAGCTGAGTTCGATTCTAGCATCAAATTGTTACCACTCTGCTCTGTATACTATTGTGACGTCATTTATAGTGAAAAGGAGGCTGATTTGGATCTCAGGCTATTAGGCCGTGTGACTACTTCGTATGTTATGTCTTGTTATATTGGATAACACGGTTAACGGAACGGTTAACACTTAACACTTTTAATGCTTCAGTACTGAGATTCTCACAATTAACACGGTT
>JAAGZN010000047.1 GCA_024206165.1 Bacteroidota bacterium | reverse complement strand
GCGCCCTTGACCCACAAAACACCGATTTTCAACAAAACTTGTCGGCATCGCATGCAAGACTGGGTGATATCTACTTGCATTTGGGCGAAACAGATAAAGCGTTAACGGCCTATCAGGCGGGACTAGCAATAGCTAAACACCTCAGCGCCCTTGACCCACAAAACACCGATTTTCAACAAAACTTGACGGTATCGCATGGTAAGTTAGGTGATATCTACTTACGTTTGGGCGAAACAGATAAAGCGTTAACGGCCTATCAGGCGATGTTAGCAATAGCTAAACACCTCAGCGCCTTTGACCCACAAAACACCGATTTTCAGCGAGACTTGCCGGTATCGCATGGTAAGTTAGGTGATATCTACTTGCGTTTGGGCGAAACAGATAAAGCGTTAACGGCCTATCAGGCGATGTTAGCAATAATTAAACATCTCAGCGCCCTTGACCCACAAAACATCGGTTTTCAGCGAGACTTGTCGGTATCGCATGGTAAGTTAGGTGATATCTACTTGCGTTTAGGCGAAACAGATAAAGCGTTAACGGCCTATCAGGCGGCACTAGTAATAGCTAAACACCTCAGCGCCCTTGACCCACAAAACACCGATTTTCAACAAAACTTGTCGGCATCGCATGCAAGACTGGGTGATATCTACTTGCATTTGGGCGAAACAGATAAAGCGTTAACGGCCTATCAGGCGATGTT
>JAAGZN010000046.1 GCA_024206165.1 Bacteroidota bacterium | reverse complement strand
GAGGCTTCCCAAAAAACACTGAGAACGTTGTTGCTAACCGTAGGAAAACCCCTAGAAGATGCGAAAGCCTTTCAGCAGCACTTTCTCTTAGCAGGAAAAGATACTGATTCAAGCATACAAACCTTTATTGCTACCTCAATTGAAGCGGAAAAAAACCGTCAATTTAAACGAAAGGCATGGTTCACATTCGTTTTTACATTCATATCTTTTATTGCGGTATTAGCTTGGTGGCAAAGAGGCATAGCACTTGAGCAAGAGCAAATAGCCATAGAAGAGAAAAACAAAGTCACTGAAGTACTCAAGCAAACCAGTAGCAGTTTAAGCTTTATGAACTTTGAATTAAGGGATGTGCTCACAAGTTATGTACCAACCGATACGCGTGTCAAAGTAATGGAGCAAGTTGATAAGCTGATTAAAATATTACAACAATATGGCGATAAGAATGCTAGCGACATTCACCTTGAGGCAACTTCTTTAATGCAAAAAGCAGATGTGTTGTTGTTAAACTCAACAGTTGACCCCGAGCCAGCACTTCAGCTTTACCAGCAAGCCCATCAATTGTTTAAAATATTGGCATCAAAGCACCCACAAGACACCGGTTTTCAGCGAGACTTGTCGGCATCGCATGCAAGACTGGGGGATATCTACTTGCGTTTGGGCGAAACAGATAAAGCGTTAACGGCCTCTCAGGCGATGTTAGCAATAGCTGAACACCTCAGCGCTCTTGACTCACAAAGTACCGATTTTCAGCGAGACTTGTCGGCATCGCATGCAAGACTGGGTGATATCTACTTACGTTTGGGCGAAACAGATAAAGCGTTTACGGCCTCTCAGGCGACGTTAGCAATAGCTAAACACCTCAGCGCCCTTGACCCACAAAACACCGATTTTCAACAAAACTTGTCGGCATCGCATGCAAGACTGGGTGATATCTACTTGCATTTGGGCGAAACAGATAAAGCGTTAACGGCCTATCAGGCGATGTT
>JAAGZN010000638.1 GCA_024206165.1 Bacteroidota bacterium | reverse complement strand
TCTTAAGGCGTGGGTTTTAGGCTCTAGTCACTTTGGTGTTGTGGGTTCGAGTCCCCCTCCTGGCATTTTTTGACATTCCTTTAAAACCTATTGCTGCTTGGATTTTGCACATATGCAGTTAGTATCTGTTACCCTAATGCATGCGATGGATGTTACAATATACATTCAGTATGTCTTGTTGTTCTAAGGCACTGGTTTTAGGCACCAGTCACATCGGTTGTGTGGGTTCGAATCCCACTCCAGTCATTTTGTTGACATGCCTATAAGAAGTATGGCTGCTTTTATTTTGCACACATGCAGTTAGTATCTCTTACCCTAATGCATGCCATTGATGTTACAATATAAAAGCAAGATGAATGATTGGTCAATGGCCCCTGTTGTAGTCACCAGGGACTTCGGTGGTGTGGGTTCCAGTCCCATTCCTATCATTTTTTGACATTCCTATAAAACCTATTGCTGCTTGTAATTTGCACCCATGCAATTAGTATCTGTTACCCTAATGCATGCTGTTGAGGTAACAATATACAGGCACGATTTTGGAGTTGTTTAAGGCGCTGGTTTTAGGCATCATTCACTTCGGTGGCGTGGGTTCGAGTCCCATTCCTGTCATTTTGTTGACATTCCTATAAAACCTATTGCTTCTTGTATTTTGCAGCCATGAAGTTCGTTTCTGCTACCCTCATGCATAACATTGATAATTCAGAATACAGTCAGGATGGTCCAGTGGTCTAAGGCGATGGTTTAAGGCACCAGTCAATTTGGTTGCGTGGGTTCGAGTACCACTCCTATACTTTTGTTGACATTCCTATAAAACCAATTGCTGCTTTTATTTTGCACACATGCAGTTAGTATCTGCTACTCTTATGCATGACATTGATATTACAGTATACAGGCAGGGTGGTCGAATGGTCTAAGGCGCTGGTTTTAGGCACTAGTCATTTTGGTGACGTGGGTTTGAGTCCCACTCCTGTCATTTTTTGACATTCCTTTAAAAACTATTGTTGCTTAAATTTTGCAAACATGTAGTTAGTATCACCAATCCACATGCTTGCAATCGATTTCATAATATAAAGGCAGGATGACCGATTGGTTAAAGGCCCAGTTGTAGGCACCAGACAATTCGGTGGCATGGGTTCGAGTCCAACTCCTGTCATTTTGCTGACATTCCCTATAAAACCTATAGCTGCTTTTATTATGCACACATGCAGTTAGGATCTGCTACCTTTATGCATGACATTGATAATACAGTATACAGGCAGGATGGTCGAATGGTCTAAGGCGCTGGTTTTAGGCACTAGTCATTTCGTTGACGTGGGTTTGAGTCCCACTCCTGTCATTTTTTGA
>JAAGZN010000637.1 GCA_024206165.1 Bacteroidota bacterium | reverse complement strand
TCATTGGGAACTATAAGAAACCCTCGGTGTAATATGTTCTAGGCTGTTCCCATGGACAGAACGGTTGTAATAAGTTTGTTTACAACGTTTTAGAGCAAATTGAATCGTTTTATTCCGTGCGAAAGGTGTACTTTATAAGAAATTAAGGTGAACTCTTATTGCGGGATTGAGTTTTCACTTAGTTTCATTGGGAACTATAAGAAACCCTCGGTGTAATAAGTTTTAAGCTGTTCTTATGGACAGAACTGTTGTATTTCGTATGTTAACAACGTTTTAGAGCAAACGGAATCGTTTTATTCAATGCGAAAGGCGTACATTATAAGAAATTGAGGTGAACTCTTATTGCGGGTCTAAGTTTTCACTAAGTTTCATTGGGAACTATAAGAAACCCTCGGTGTAATAAATTCTAGGCTGTTCAAATGGACAGAACTGTTGTAATACGTATGTATACAACGTTTTCGAGCAGGCAGAGCCGTTTTATTCCCTGAGAAATTCGTACTTTATAAGAAATTGAGGTGAACTCTTATTGCGGGAAGAAGT
>JAAGZN010000636.1 GCA_024206165.1 Bacteroidota bacterium | reverse complement strand
TGAAAGCTCTCCCAATTTGTGATTGTCCGAGCTTATAACTAAACCAGAAAAATTATATTTCTAAATTTAATATGTACGTCTCAAGCAAAAAGATATTTCACTTACCCCCTCATATTAAACAGAAGTACACCCCCTCATATTTATCTGCTCAGTCAATCTCCTTGAAAACTCTACACTGGCTAACTCAACTACCCCGATACCCATATTACGTCAAACTGTCATATATACAAGGTCATATTGTCATAGGTTCTAAATTAGATTGTTGATAAGTAGTGAAAAGATGTTGATAAGTATGGAGGGATGTAGTTGTAGGGTGTGTATAAAAGTGGTTAAATCCAGTATCATTATTATTACTAATTATTAGCCTATTACATAACTCTTATAATATTATTGATGGTTAACTATAGGGTACAAAAAAAGCTCCCATAAGGAGCTTATATTGGCTTTAAATATGTACGTGGTTATTGTCTTATAAGATTAAAAATAAATCTTCACATTCATTATTGTACTCTGTTTTTCTTAATCCACATTTAGCACACTCTAAAGTATCGTCATCGGTTCTGTTGTATAAATGGTCTATGCACATATATTTATTTATTTAG
>JAAGZN010000635.1 GCA_024206165.1 Bacteroidota bacterium | reverse complement strand
TTTCATACTTTCAATGATTGCAAGAAAATTTTCATGGTCTGAAACAGAGTTGTGTCCAAAAAAATATTTGGGAGTTTTGAACATTTTCTAAGTACAAGTGGTTCTTTACAACATAACATTACAGTAGTGTCAATGTCCGGCAACCCAGGGCTGGTCTCCTGCCTGGCTCCTGGGCAGAGGGCGGCATTAAAGGAGGAAGGGAGGGCGCAGGGCGCTCAGTAGCCACAGTGCTATGTGTTCTGTGATGTGCTGTGTGTGTTGTGATATGCTGTGTTATGTGATGTGCTGTGCTGTGCTGTGGTGTGCGGGGGAGCTCCTGTGAACCAGTAGCCACAGTGCTATGTGTTCTGTGCTGTGCTGTGTGTGCTGTGATATGCTGGGTATGTGCTGCGCTGTGCTGTGCTGTGATGTGCTGGAGAGCTCCTGTGAACCATTAGCCACAGTGCTATGTGTTCTGTGATGTGCTGTGTGTGCTGTGATATGCTGTGTTTGTGCTGTGCTGTGCTGTGCGGTGGTGTGCTGTGTAGGGCCTGTGTGTAGGTCTCGATGGTGGCCGGAGCTCTGCGATGCGCTGCGG
>JAAGZN010000634.1 GCA_024206165.1 Bacteroidota bacterium | reverse complement strand
TGCTATCAATAAACTCGGATATGAAAAGGATAAAACAAAAAGTTCTGCAAAACATTTAGTTTTAAAACATCATTTGAATGGTAAAATTTTAGTTCCTACTCAAAAATCTAAATCTGGAAGTTGGTTATATTATGAATTAGGGGCATTGTTAATTTAAAATAGGTCTTAAGGTTTTTCGCAAAATAATTCTTCATTTTAAAAATTATTTTGAAGTTTTAAAATACAGAATTTATAAATAACTATACTAAGTTAACAATGCCAATTAACGTAAGTTGGTGAGTATTGAAATTTACCAAATTAAATAATAATGAAGATTTAACTTTTATTAAAATAACAAAAATATATATTTAACTCTTAAAAATGATGTTTTGCAAAAATGTAGCATAACTTACGTTAATTTAGAGATGTAGTATATATTTTGAAATAGTACATGAGAGTAATTGATCCTAGGAGCTATGATCAATTTTTCTAAGATCTTCAAGTAGAAGTAGTATAGTTTTGAGTAGGAATAATATAGTAGTTTTTATATTTTGAGTTATGAGAGGTTTTATATCTTAAATGGACTAGGTATTATAAAATTTTAGATAATCTTGCAGAGGGATTTTAAATGCGTTTATTTAATGTTTTGGGATAAAGAAAGGTTCTTAATTTTCCGGCGGCTTTCTTTAATTTTTTTTTATGTTTTCTTTTCGTCTTTTTGATTTTTTGAGTTGTTCGTTTTTTAATTTTCTTCTTTACTTGGTTTATATACTTATTTTTAAATCTAGATAAATTTTTTATATCGTCCTAAAAAGCATCGTTAGTGAAAGTACACAAAGATTGTGTTATTTGTAAATATATTGTATGTATTTGTAGTGGATTATTTTAGATATTTATAAACTTGGTTATGTTCAAATTATATATTTATTATTAGTTTATATAATTTCTTATAAGGTTGGGTTATTGGGGTTATTTGATGTGTTTTTGATTTTAATCGTGTAGAATAAAATATATAGCTTATTTTAAAAAAGTGCAAAAAAAAAGCTGGTTAAAATTTTTTTAAAGGATACCTTTTGTCGGTCAAAGGATACCTTTTGTCGGTTTAAAGGATACCTTTTGTCGGTCAAAGGATACCTTTTGTCGGTTTAAAGGATACCTTTTGTCGGTCAAGGATACCTTTTGTCGGTCAAGGATACCTTTTGTCGGTCAAGGATACCTTTTGTCGGTCAAGGAGGCTTTTTTATATTTAAATGCGTTTTTGGGGTGCATTTTTAGATATTAATAAATTATTTTTAGTGTGTGTTGCAAATACGATTTTCAACTACAAATTATCAAAAAATTAATACTTACAAAGCTGTTCGTCTTTATATAATTATACAGATTTTCGTATTTGCAACATCACCTTATTTTTGATATGTGTTAAGATGGCTTTTTGTAGTATTTATTATATTAAGATGTGGATTTGAAAATATGCTTTTTTCTTATGATAAAAACAGTTATATTAAACATTAGATATATTAGAAGTGCTTAAAATGCAGGTTTTTGCTAATCAAAGAATTAAGATCAATTAATACATCATGGAATTAGTATATGTTATTTAGATTATGGATCCTTTAGTTTCAAAATTTCAATTAGAGATCCCTTTTGCAGGTTCAAATAAGTTAATTAGACAACATAATGATATAACTGCTGCTAGGTATAATCTTACGGCGGTGGAAAAGGATATTATTTATTTGATATTGCAAAGCATAAAAGAAAGTGATTCGGAGAATAAAGTTTATAGATTTCCGGTTTCATCATTGAAAAGTCAAGTAAGAGAGGAATTGAATCATAAAAATATTAAGGAAGCAGCGCATAAGTTGTTATCAAGAGTTTATGAAATTAGAAAGCCAACTGGTTGGTTAAAAATTTCTCCTGTTTCTTCGATAGAATATGTTGAAAATGAAGGTATAATTGAACTTAAGATAGATAGGAGGCGCTGCAAAAGTCTGGCCTACCTATAAAAAGTTATAAAAAAGGTTTCCTCTCATGAAGTATCTTTTTTAAAATCCATTTTTTAAATTAACGATTCCTGTTATTATTGCCATTTTTATTGCATAGCTCGGTTT
>JAAGZN010000633.1 GCA_024206165.1 Bacteroidota bacterium | reverse complement strand
TATGGCACTAATAATGTGGCACTAATGTGGCACTAATAATGTGGCACTAATGTGGCACTAATGTGGCACTAATGTGGCACTAATAATCTGGCACTAATGTGCTTGGGCTCGCCCCATACAAAATGGAGGCCCGAGAAAAATGACGGCCCCAGATGACAGCTGGAAAATTGAAGGCCTGGAAAAATGGCACCAAAATGTCTGCCAGCCAAATGGAGGCTCAGCACTGGTCTTGTGTTGCTCCCCCTCTTGATTGAATTGATGTGACCCCCATATCCAGCAATTGATGGTAGGTCATCAATGACCCCCATATCCAGCAATTGATGTTAGGTCATCAATGAATTGTTGTGTAAAAGTATGGCCGCAGGGGTGGTGGTGGGGATGTGGAGGTTATATTGTAAGGAGGTTCAAATTAAGTGTGCCTTCTTTTCAGACAAATTATCTATATACAATGAGACATGCCTCCATTGAGGCACCATCATCAATTGATGAACATGCATCAATTTAATTGATGCTGATTTCATTGATGTTGTTTCATCAATTCATTGATGACAACTCATCAACATAAAGTCACATACCATAAACTAAAGTTTTGCCGTAAAAGCGGATCCTTTCAGGCCGACTGGCTGCAGTGGGAGAGATGTGGATTGGGATGGTGTGTCTAATGGCGGGTGTCTAACTAAGGTAACGTTAGGGATTAGTGTAGTCAGAAATGTCTATAATGCTGACAATGTGAACAATTTCAATAATGTGTATG
>JAAGZN010000632.1 GCA_024206165.1 Bacteroidota bacterium | reverse complement strand
CACCGGACCTGTTCAACCCTTGACCTGAAATGACTGCTTGTTCTTCATACTGACGGAGGTGCACATAAAAGTGCAGTGCAGTGCACACTGGAAGAAAAAGTGACATTGAAATTTTTCGTTATGAAAAAATTTGCTTTTTTGATAGTAAATTTTAATTAATACTACAAAAAATAAGTGTTTCAAACTTTTTTCCATAGGATTTTTTTGGGCCATTTATAGGCCTATTTCCCTACTTACATTTAGAAGGGGTTCCTTTTAGACGAATTTTTGTTTAGAATAAATTAACATTAGATGTATAATGCATTTCTGATTATAATGTCTATGTCATTTTCCCACCCCTAAGCTATGAAAACAACTATTTTGTACATTCCTAGACTGCCCTATAAGTGTGCAGTAAGTGTCTGGTGCCAAGGGCGTGGAGGAAGAAACTTTACTGTGTTGTGTTTGGAGCAGGACTGGCAGCTGCTCTGGGACCCACAAAGCTGCCATGAGACCAATTTGGGGACGAGTTGAATGTCCAGTAGGGTTCAACTGGTCCAAATGAGGACGAGGTGACTGCCCTTCAGGCCTGGGACCTACAAATATTGCAAATATTGGCTCCAGACCCCCCAGGAGGCATTCCAAAATTGTTGTGGCCCGTTCTGTATGATAT
>JAAGZN010000631.1 GCA_024206165.1 Bacteroidota bacterium | reverse complement strand
CGTTCCTATTTTAAAAGAAAGAAGAATATTTATTACAGTGCACCAACAGGCCACGGAAAGTCTCTTGTTTTTCAAGCCATGCCTCTCATGGCAGACAACATAGCGGAATAATCTTTTGATTGGTTGAAGCGCCGCCATTATGAATTCCTCGTGTATAGGGATCACAACAGTAAATCAGGCGCTCGAGAGGGGTCACTTTGGGGCCTGCGGGCTAGCCCCCCGAAGACCGGGCACGGAAACTGGCGAGAGAATCATAAAGAGGACAGCTTTGTCAACAAATTTGTCATTTGGATTGTTGATTTGTCGCCTAAATCCAAAAATATCGACGTTGATCGAAAATTGGTGTTTTTGGCCTATTTTGGGCAAGTCTGGTCGTCTCTTCGCACAGATGATTTGGCTCAAATGCTATCGTAAAGCATGAAAAAATCGTCAAAAAGGTGAGAATATCCTACTTTCGATCTCTCATTTTCCGTTATTCACTAGATTTCTATCTGTCGTAGGAAAGTTGTGACCTAATTCAGCTCTTTTTTCGGGTTTCAGATTTCCTACTCGAATG
>JAAGZN010000630.1 GCA_024206165.1 Bacteroidota bacterium | reverse complement strand
TGCTTACTGTTTGTTTTATTTTATCTATTAATGACAATTTTATTTTCTTTTGAATTAATTTTGACAACTTACAACAGGATTAAATATCTTTTCAAATATTAAAATATTTGATCAGCAGTCTGAAGACTACTGATAGCAGCTTATTTATCATTATATTTTTTTGCTGTGTTAATTATTTTAAAATATAGAGTCCATAATTTTCGGCCAATTTAAAGACAGCTTCATTTGATGGCTTCATGTAAATGGTGCGGGTTAAATCATGTTTACCTAAAATTATAACTTCTAATTCAGGAATTACAAAATTATAAATCCTTTTTTCTCGCAAAGAATCTTGTAATATTTCCTTTAATTCAGATTTTGATTTGATCAAATTTAATTTGGGAATTATATCAAAATCATTATCAAAAGTGAATATTGAAAATTTATGAAATATTTCATTAAACATATTAATATATTTATTTTCATAATTTAAATATTCAGAAAGCTTATATGTACCATCCAAAATATCCCAATAAGTTATAAGACTATTTCGGAATTCTTCCTCACTTAACCAATGATCATATATAGTTATAAAAAACCTTTTGAATTCAATGTTAGAAATTTTATCTTCTAAAAGATCTTCGTAAACAAAATCTCCAAAAAAGTCAAATTCTTTTATAATATTTTTCAAATCTAAAAAATTATTTTCTTAAAAATAAACCATCTATTGAGATAGAACCTACTCTATTTCCATCTAACTTATTATACAATTTCCAAATACTTCCACCATGATTAGATGTATCTTTTTCAATAATATATCCTGATTTAGGATTTCTCAATTTACCTTTTAATTTTTCAGTAAATTTAGAAAGATCAATAGTTCCAGGTTTTTTACCTCTAAGTTTCGTCGGGACCTTATAATACTCTTTTGGTATTTTTTTTAACTTATTTACTCTATTACTAACAGTTTTACTAGTACCAACAACATCAGAACCTACAACCAAATTCTCTTCTGCAGCAACAACTCCTCCTTTACCTTTCTTTAATTTACCTTTTAAATCTACATTTTTTGTAACTTTAAAACTATCTTTTTTATAAGTTATTTTTGCTTTAATTTTTTTCTTCTTTGCTAGCTT
>JAAGZN010000629.1 GCA_024206165.1 Bacteroidota bacterium | reverse complement strand
GCTAGCAAAGAAGAAAAAAATTAAAGCAAAAATAACTTATAAAAAAGATAGTTTTAAAGTTACAAAAAATGTAGATTTAAAAGGTAAATTAAAGAAAGGTAAAGGAGGAGTTGTTGCTGCAGAAGAGAATTTGGTTGTTGGTTCTGATGTTGTTGGTAGGGGTAAAACTGTAAATAACAGAGTAAATAAATTAAAAAAAATACCAAAGCAATATTATAATGTTCCACCAAAACTTAGAGGTAAAAAACCTGGAACTGTTGATCTTTCTAAATTTACTGAAAAATTAAAAAGAGGGAGATTTAAAGATCCTAAAACAAAATATATTATTGGGCCAGATAAAGCTAATCATGGAGGAAGTATATGGAAACTATTTGATAAATCTGGTAAAAACAGAATAGGTTCTATAACAAAGGATGGTTTATTTATTAAAAAATAATTTTTGAGACTTGAAAAATATCATGAAAGAATTTGAATTTTTTGGGGATTTTATTTTTGAAGATTTTATTGAAAACAAAATTGCTAACAAAGAATTCAAAAAGTTTTGTATAACTATATATGATCATTGGTTAAGTGAGGAAGAATTCCAAAATAATCTTATAACTTATTGGGATGTTTTGAATGGTGAATATAAGTTTTCTGAATATTTAAATTATGAAAATAAATATATTAATTTGTTTAATAATTTATTTAATAAATTTAAAATATTCACTTTTGATGATGATTTTGATATAATTCCCAAATTAAATTTAATTAAATCAAAACCTGAATTAAAAGAAATATTACAGGATTGTTTGAGAGAAAAAATGTTTTATAATTTTGTAATCCCTGAACTAGAAATTGTAATTTTTGGCAATTTTGATTTATCACTTCCTATTTATATGAAGCCATCAAATAAAAAAGTATCAGAAATGATAAAAGAATCGGAGCTTTATTTGTTAAAATAATCAGTAAAACAAAATAAATTTATTAAAAGAGTATAATGATAAACAATCTTGATTTTTTTAAATATATAGAATGTAATGATATAGAAAAATATGAAGAAATTTATGATTTAGCTAAATATTCAATTTCTATTTATGATCAATTGCAAATTTATAAAGAATATGATAATGTATTATGTAACTATAGCCAAATACATCTCAAAAAGTTCAAATTAGAAAAATATTTGGAGTACGAAAATAAGTATATTGTTTTTTTTAATCAATTATATAGCATGTATGATGTTTATACTTTTGATATTGATTATGATTTTACAAAAAAAATTACCAAAGTTACATCAAAAAATCAAATGAATAAGATAGTTGAAGTGTGTTTAAGAGATAAGCGAAATTATAATTTTGTAATCCCTCAATTAAAGTGTATTATTCTGAGCAATATTGAATTAACTTTTCCTGTTTATATTAAAGAACATCAAAAACAATTATTAAACATTATAAATGAAGCAGATCTTTATTTAGTAAAAGGAATTTTATATGAAGATTAACAAATAGCACTGCTATCAGTAGTCTTGAGACTGCTGATCAAATATTAAAATATTTGAAAAGATATTTAATCCTGTTATAAGTTGTGAAAATTAATTCAAAAGAAAATAAAATTGTCATAATAGATAAAAGAAAACAAACAGTAAATACATTTAAAAGTTGAATTCAATGCTAGAACAGCCGTTTTCATAGAAACAGCAGGAATATAAGGAGTTCATCAGTC
>JAAGZN010000628.1 GCA_024206165.1 Bacteroidota bacterium | reverse complement strand
AGACCGCCCTGCGCTGCACTGCACTGCACTGCACTGCACTGCACTGCACTGCACTGCACTGCACTGCACTGCACTGCACTGCACTGCACTGCACTGCACTGCACTGCACTGCACTGCACTGCACTGCACTGCACTGCCCTGCCCTGCACTGCACTGCACCCAGGTGAGGCCGCGGTGCAGCCTGGGGCGGGCTGGGTGGCCCGGCGGGGAGGGGGGGGCATGTTAACACGTTAACACACTGCAGTGCACTGCACTGCACTGCACTGCACTGCACTGCACTGCACGGTGGTATTCCTTAGACTAATCTTCACGAAAGCCATAAAATCAAAAAAAATTTATTTGAACACCGGCAACTGGTACTGGTACTGGCACTGGCAGATGACTGGCTGGCACTGGTACTGGTACTGGCACTGGTACTTGGCACTTGGCACTTGTACTAGTTGCCATCCTTCTTGCCCGACCGCCCGAGCGGCCGCCAGCCCGCCTTCTTGGAGAGCCACAACACCCCACCACGGCCACCGGGACACGGCGGCGGCGGCATCAGCTCCTCATCAGACATCTTGTCGATCTTGTCGATGTTCTTCATGGCGGGGAGCTTGGCGCCGCCGCTCTCATAGCGAAAGGTAACCTTGCTATTATTACCGTAGGTCTTGGT
>JAAGZN010000627.1 GCA_024206165.1 Bacteroidota bacterium | reverse complement strand
GACAACGTTCTCAACAGGTTTAGCAGCAATTTTAACCATCATTTCAGTGTAAGAATTTCCTCTCGTGCAGTGGCCTGACGCACAAGTGTATCCATTTGGACAGCAATGTACTCCGTCACTACAGCAAACTGCGTGTGGTAAAGGACAGCATCCGTACCCTCCTGAGGCTAATTTACAGCATGTATTACCAGAAGGACACTGGCTTCGACCATCTGGACAGACAACGTTCTCAACAGGTTTAGCAGCAATTTTAACCATCATTTCAGTGTAGGAATTTCCTCTCGTGCAGTGGCCTGACGCACAAGTGTACCCATTGGGACAGCAATGTACTCCGTCACTACAGCAAACTGCCTTTGGTAAAGGACAACATCCGTACCCTCCTGAGGCTAATTTACAGCATGTATTACCAGAAGGACACTGGCTTTGGCCATCTGGACAGACAACGTTCTCAACAGGTTTAGCAGCAATTTTAACCATCATTTCAGTGTAGGAATTTCCTCTCGTG
>JAAGZN010000626.1 GCA_024206165.1 Bacteroidota bacterium | reverse complement strand
TAGTCTATTTCGTCATTATTTAGCTAGAATGCGAAGAAAAACAAAATGCTATAGTAAATGTGTAAAAATGCTTGAACATTCTATTAGATTATTAATGTTGAAAAGAAACAAAGATCTGTCTCTGCTAAATTAGCAATGCCGTATTTTTAATTTTTAAAATATGGTCTTTTTATTTTAATTTCTTTTAAATAATGCTCTTAACTCTTTTATTTTTTTTGTTTATAATTTAAAATATATGTTTCATACCACTTTCTTTCTTTTGATATAAATCCATTAACATATTTTTCAATTAATAAACCACCAATAGAAGTAGCAACAATACCACCCCATCCAGCATTTTCAACATAAACAGCGATGGCTATTTTAGGATTATATTTAGGGGCAAACCCAAAAAACACAGAATGATCTTTACCATGTGGATTTTCTGCTGTACCAGTTTTGCAACAAATATCAATATTTTTAATTTTGGCTCTTCTGGCAGTTCCACTAGTGGCAGCTTCCATGGCATCAGCTATAAATTCAAAATATTCTTTTTTAATATTTACATGTTTTTTATTGATTTCTACTTTTGCTTGCCCAATTTCTTTGACAATATGAGGAGTATAATAAAAACCTCGATTTGCAAAAATAGCTATTAAATTAACCATTTGTATTGGAGTAACAAGTAATTCTCCTTGACCAATATCTAAAGAACGGATTGTAGAAGTTTTCCATTTATTTTTCCCATATTTTTTATCATAGTATTTTATTGTTGGAATAAATCCTTTTTTTTCTCCGGGAATATCAATTTCAGTTTTTGATCCAAAACCAAATTGTTTAACATAAAATCTCCATTTTTTAAATCCAATTCTACTATCTTCATATATATTAATTGATTTTTTTTGAAGTAAGATTTTACGAAATACTTTATAAAAGTAAGGATTACATGAATTCTTTATTGCATTAAAAAGATTTGAAGGAGTTTGGTGTCGGTGGCATTTAACTAAATTAGTATCGCAGGATATTAATGCATTTTTATTGATAACCTTTTCTTCTAAAGCAATCAATGCCTGTATAATTTTGAAAATAGATCCAGGAGGATACATCGCCATTATCGCTCTATTAAATAAGGGGAAATTTTCATTTTGCTGCAATTTTTTAAAATTTATACCAAATAAATTACCTTTTATTTCTTTAGGATCATAAGAAGGATAACTTCCAATTGCTAAAATTTCTCCAGAATTTGGTTCAATAATAACTATACTTCCAATCTTATTTTTCATTAGTTTGTCCATATATTTTTGAAGGTTGATATCAATTGTTGTTTTAATATTTTTGCCAGGTAATGAATTGATATTTAGTTTGCCTTTTTGATAACTTCCTTTTTCTATTCCATCAACATCAACAAGTTTATATGTTATTCCTTTTGTTCCTCTTAAATATTTTTCATATTTCTTTTCTATACCATTAGTACCTATATAGTCACCCAAAGAATAATAATTACTTCTTTTAAGTTGTTGTAAATTAATTTCAGATAAATAACCTAATGTATTTGCTAAAGAATCTGTTGTATATCCTCTCAGAGTTTTAGCTTCGATATAAAACCCTTTAAATTCAGAAATATAGTCTTGGATTTTAGCTAATTCTTCATTGAATATATTTTTTAAAAATACAGAAGGTTTGTTTTTAGAATATGACTTTGCTTTTCTAAATCTTTCTTCAAAGTCTTTAATAGAAATATTGAATATTTTACAAAAATAATTTTTATCAATGTTTTTAGCTATTTTAGGTATTATGTTAAGATTATAAGTTGGTTCATTATAAACTAGGATTTTATTATTTCTATCATATATTTCGCCTCTGTAAGGATACTCAATTTTTTTTTGTATTGTATTTTTCTGAGATGCAATTTTATATTCATTATTTATAATTTGAAGAAAAAATAATCTGGATATAAAAATGATAGTTATTAGGAAAAGAGAAATTTGAATTATATGTTTCTTTTTTGAGTCCATATTAAGCTTTTGAAAGGATATATAACAATATATTTGAAAATGAAGTTATTATTGTACTAAGAATGATCTTATAAAAAATTTTGAATGTATATTTTGCTTCGATTGGGATATTTTCTAAAAAATAAAAAGCAAAATTATGTAAAAATATTGGGCATATTAAAATTATAAGAAAATTAAAGATGCCAATCCTTGATATTGAAATTCTTAATCCTTTTTTAAAATTTATTTTTGGTAATAATAAATTAGCTATATTATATCTAGAATAAACAAATAATATAAGAGAAAAAGCATAAATACCATTAGTATTACTAACTATATCCAAACATATACCAAGGATGAATGTTAATAATAATTGTAATAAAATTTTGTCATTATTTATAGTGATAAAGAAAAATATATATAAATATATAAAGCAAAAATTAAGTATATAAAAATCAGGAATTTGAAAAATTAATTGTAGTAAAATCAAAAAAATGATTTTACTTAAAATGATTATTCTATCTTTATATATTAAATATTTAAATTTCATTTATATCTCTATTAAACTCTAATTATAAAATTTTTCGGTTTTATTCTCTAAATCTTTAATTTCTTTTTTACTATTATTTCTAATAACATAAACATTTTTTAAAGAAACGAAGTTAGTTTCAAATGAAATATTGATATCATAAAATAAGACATTATTTTTTAAATCATAATTAATAATTTTGCCAATTTGAATATTTCCTGGAAAGATTGCATTATATCCTGAAGTCAGAATTTCATCATTTAAATTTATTTTAGCATATTTTGGAATATATAAGATTTGGCCAATTTTTGGATTAACCCCATTCCATTTTAAAGTTCCAATTACATCATTGTTTTTTATTTTAATAGATGTATATAAATCAGTATGCAAAATAGAAGTAATTGTTGAATATCTTTCAGTAACATATTTTACTTTGCCAACAATACCAGAATCAGAAATAACACCCATATTTGTTTTTATCCCATGGTTTCTTCCTTTATTTATTGTTATATAATTTTTTGAATTTACTATTGAGTTATTTATGATTTTGGCTTCTATTAATTGATATTGATTTTTTATAGAATTCTTCAAACAATTATTATCCTCAAGTTTATCGGGTAATTTAGAAGTATTATTATAATTTAAAAGTTTTGTTTTAAGCTTTTTATTCTCTAAAATTAATTGTTTATTTTCTTCTTTTAATTGTGATATATCTAAAGCATCTTTAATCTTTTCATTAATTTTAAAAAATATAATATTTGCTTTGTGAAAAATTGCTTTTTGTAAAATAGTAGGATTAAATATAAAAACTAAACTAATTATTTCAAGAAAAATAAATAATGCGAGCGATGTATGTTTTTTGATATAATTAGTTATCATTATAAAAGAAAATGTTATATTTTATTTACTATTAGCAATTCCTAAAATTACTAAAGTTGAATATATATATTCTTTTTTAATTTTTCCATTATCATCAGTATATGATTCTGCAGTTTCTTTAAATAATAATTTTCTAGCAAGCCAATCTTTAAAATCTGTTAAACTAATTTTATCATGTCCCTTATAATTAGGATCCAATCTTATTTCGAAATATTTTGTGCAAGTCTTTAAAGTATATTGTTCTTTTAATTGTCCTTGAAAAAATGTTCTAATATCTTTATCCTTTAATTTAGTTTCAGTTCCATTAGGAGCAACTGTGCCTCCATACCTATATTTATTTCCATCTAAAATAATATTATCTTGGCCAGTAATTTTTATTTCATCTTTCACTGTGTTTATTGCTCTAGCAAAGAAATGCGAATAATCAAACTTATTATTATTTAGATCTAAATTCCAAAATTGTTTATTTTCTTTATATTTATTATGCATAAATTGAACAATATTAGAAACAACTTTGTCTTTAAACTGAATAAATAAATTATTTAGTTTAGAAGTAAATACATTGCTTTCCACATTGCTTCCCTGAATTAATTCCATCCTTGATAGTCCTGCTGTTCCTCTTGCATGACAATGATGTATGATAGGAGGAAAAACAGAGATTTGTATTGCTATTTCATCTGTCATAGCTATTCTTTGGTCTTGATCTTCATCTTCATCAAGTAAAAGAGCTAAACCAAGCATTTCATTAATCTTAGTAATTATTTTATTAAACCTAGCTCTTAATTTTTTTCTTTCATTTTCATTGTCTATTCTTCTGTTTTTTGAGGCATATTTTAATATTTGTGATATAATATAAGTTATTCCAGATCCCATTGAATTAGGATCATGACTAACATTTTGATAAAATTTAAACTCATCAGCTATAGGTATTGTTCTATTTCTTGGTCCATTATCATCTATATATATAAGATTTCTTTCAGATTCACCATTCAATTTTAATAACTTTATATAATTTTTAAGCATTTCTAAAATAGATTTATTTATATTTTCTTCAGCAGTATTGTATTTTTCATAATCAACAGAAGATTTTTCAGGCACCCATTTTAAGAAATCTTTGTTTATTTCTAATTTATCAATATCATTAATAGGCTCTATTACTTTTGGTATTTCTTCTTCCCAAATTTTATTTTTAAACTTAATGTCGTTAGAAAATGCAGTTTCAAAATCATGTAAAAAAGCTGCATATCTAATCATTTGAGTTTCTTCTTCTTCTGTTCCAGTAATTTTTTCTTCAAGAATACTATTCAATATATTGATTAATTCCTTTTTTGTATAGCTTTCTATTTCTGAATCAAACGAATTGGTGTGCGATTTAATATCATTAATATATTTATTTCGTTCATCTGTAATTACTTTTGTTACTCTTTCAATTTCTTTCCAAGAGTGTTGTTTTAAATATTCCTCGTTTGTAAAATTATAATATTTATTATCTAATAATTTTTGTATAAGAGGTGCTTTTTTAATATTATCTTGTTCTTTATCAATTTTTTCTAGTTCATCTAATTTCATCTTTTTTAAATCTTCTCTTTTCTCTTCTATATCATAATCTTCAAGTATTTTATCAATTAATTTATCTTTTTCTTTTATTTCAGCTTTTATTCCTTTTAATTCAGCAATATGTAAGTTTTTTAAACTTTCTTTAGAATAATTTATATTATCTTTCTTCAAAATTCCCTCAATTAATTTTTGTCTTTCTATCTCTTCTTCTTTTTTTATAATTTCTTGTAATTCTTTCAAAGATTTTGAGTGTAATTGTTTTGAGTTTCCATATTTATTTCGATTCCCATAATTATTATGACATTTTAATTGAATTTTATTAATGAGTTGTGTTTTTTTATTTTTTATATTTTCTTCATCAAATATCTTTTTTAATTCTTTTAAACTTTTTTTAATAAGATTAACTCTTTTGTATGTTTTATTGATATTTATGATTTTCTCAATTATCTCTTCTTTGTCCAAAATATTTTTTAACTCTTGTGTATTTTTTTTCATTAAAGAAGATTCTTCATAGTCTTTATTAATCTCTAAAATTTTTCTAATACTCCCTTTTGCTTCATCGCTGAGAGGAATGCCATGATCTTCACTTTCCTTAGGGTCTTTATCTTCCTTAGGATTTGTTATAGCATTTTCTTTTGATTTTAAATAAATTAAATTTTTAAGTTCATCGTAACTATCATTTTTATGCTCTTTTCTATTCACCCCATATTTACTTACTAGAATATCAAGCAATTGTTGTTTTCTATTTTGTTCAATATTATTAAAGAGCGTATTAAGTTCTTGTAAATTCCTCTTTTTAAATTCTTTGTAATTAGCTTTTTGATCAGGAAATTTTTTTATGAAATTATTTATTTTATCATTTTTTTGTTTTTCAAGATCTTGTTTTTCCTTTTTAAGTTGTTCTGGGTTTGCCCCCTTAATCTTAGTTTGATCAAAATCTGGATCAATTTGTAGTATATCATCAATTAGATTAGTTTCATTATGATTAGTTTCATTATGATTATTATTTTTAAATAGTACATCATCAGGTTCAGAACAAGATATAAGTAAATTTAATATTAATACTACTTTAAGATATTTGATTTGATTATTCATTTTAAGATATTTGATTTGATTATTCATATTTATTCTTCAAAATATACAGATATATTATTCCTTATATTACAAATATACAATATTTTTATTAAAAATAATAATTTTAATATTATAATAATTTTTATATTTTTGAATTGATTTCAATATTAAAAAATGTAATTCTATAAATTTTGTTTTGTTTTAGAATTTGAGTAGATTATTTAGGATTTCTGTAATTTACAGATTTAAATTAATATTATATTTTTTCAATTTTTATAAATAAGTTGCTTAGTATCAAAATAATGTAAAAATAAAATATGTTATGCTGAATGAAGTGAAGAATCTCCTTTTAAATATTCCGCTTTTTTCTAAACATGACAATATAAAAATATAAGCGCAGCTTAAATTAAATTGAATTTATAAATCTTTATATGAGAATTTAATTAAAATATATGGACATAAACTCAAAAAGTAAAAAAACAAAAAGTCCAAGATGGGCATCAAGATTAGGATTTATAATGACAGCAGCCGGTGCAGCAGTAGGTTTAGGTAATCTTCAAAGATTTCCTCAGTTAGTTGCTTTGCATGGTGGAGGTGCTTTTTTGCTTTTATATTTATTGTGTGTTCTATTATTTGGCTTGCCATTGATGTTAACAGAAATTTCTCTAGGAAGAGCAATGAGATCAGATCCTGTTAATAGTTTCAAATTAGCTGCTCCCAATAAACCTTTTTGGAAATATGTAGGAGGATTAGGAGCATTGATAGCTTTTTGTATTTTGAGTTATTATACGGTTTCTTGTTCTTGGACTTTAGCTTTTATGCTTAAAAGTTTTACTAATAAAAATTTATCTTTTGATATTATTGCTAAAAATCCTAATAATGTCATTTTTTATTTATTAATATTTCATTCATTGGTTACTTTGATTGTATTAAAAGGATTAAATCAAGGAGTTGAGAAATTTAGTAAAATTGTGATGCCTTTAATGTTTGTAATTCAAATAATTTTAATAATAAAGATCTTATCAATGAAAGGAAGTTGGGAAGGATTTATACATTATCTAAAACCAGATTTCACAAAGTTAAGATCTGATTCTGTTTTGAATGCTTTATCTCAAGCTTTTTTTTCTTTATGTGTTGGAGAAGCTGTTTTGCTTACATATGGTAGCTTTGCTTCTAAAAATGAAAGTTTACCATTATCTGCTTCATATATTGCTATCTTAGATACTAGCGTTGCCTTTCTTGCTGGTTTAATCATTATACCTGCTGTTTTTATTACCAAACAAGATCCTACTCAAGGAATGGGATTAATATATAATACTTTATTTACTGTTTTTGAGCAAATGAAAGGTGGGGATATCTTTCTAGTTTTATATTTTGTTATATTGGCAATTGCAGGTTTAACTACTTGTATAACTCTACTTGATGTTTCTAGTCATACATTTAGTAAGACTTTTAAATTATCAAAAAATAAAAGTGTATTATTGATTAGCCTACTAGCTTTAATTTTAGGTATTCCAAGTCTTTATTCAAAAGGAGGATCTGAATTTTTTACAAACATGGTATTTTTAGGACAAAAAGGATTTTGTGATATTATGGATTTTGTTTGGGGAAGTATCGGAATGGTTGTTTGTGGTCTTTTAACTACAATTTTTGTAGGATGGATTTGGGGAACTAAAAATGCTATGAAGGAATTATCTATTAATGCTTCAATATTTAATAAAATAAAAAAAATATGGGCAATTCATATAAAGTGGACAGCTCCTTTAATCATCATTTATATTTTAAAAACTTTAATAAGTTTAATTTAAATTATACTCCCAGATATTAAAAATTATTATATTCTAATTTTTTAAGTATAGCTAACAAAAGTTATATTTCAAAGAGTTTTTATAACTCAGCTCTTCAAATTTATAATTACTTAATCATTTAAATGTTTATCTAACTCAGTCATTTCTATATCTAAATGTTGTCTTCTTATATAGTGCCTGATAGAAAACTCTTAATTTTTAATATTTTAGCATCAAATTTTTATTATCAAAATAGGTTTTCTCATTTTATATCAACATATTTTATTAGTGATAGATACCGATTGTATTTTTTCTATAATATTTTAT
>JAAGZN010000625.1 GCA_024206165.1 Bacteroidota bacterium | reverse complement strand
TTATAAAATATTATAGAAAAAATACAATCGGTATCTATCACTAATAAAATATGTTGATATAAAATGAGAAAACCTATTTTGATAATAAAAATTTGATGCTAAAATATTAAAAATTAAGAGTTTTCTATCAGGCACTAGTTAAAAAGCATTACCTACAAATTGATTCAATTCTTTTCTAAAATGATAAATAAAAAAAATTCAATTAAATGAATTTTGATTCTGTATTTTATAAAAAAATCAATATTTATTAGTATATTAGAAACTAGTCATGTATTATTACAATAAAATATTAATTTTTTAATATAAAAATGTCTGATGATATAAAATTAATTGAACATCTTTCTCCAATATATAAGTATTTAGAAACTTATATCGCAAGGACTACAAAAAATGAACAAAATATTGAAAAATTTAAACAGGCATTTAAACTTATTACTAGTGATAGCAATTACTTAAAAGAAGAAATCAAACATGCTTTAGATACTGCTATGATTATAGCTAATGAAATAAAATTAGGGTCTAATTCAATAATTAGTGGCATTTTACATCAATTTCCAGAAAAATACGATAATTACAATGATATATTACAAAAAGATTATGATCAACATGTACTTGATATAATAAATGGTGTTAATAAAATAAAAGAAATATCATGTTATAGAAACCTTAAAAAAATCTTACTTTCTTTTGTTGGTGATATAAGAATAGTTTTAGTCAGAATAGCAGAAAAATTAGCTTTCCTACGAAAATTTGATAAAATCAATGAGCAACATCAATATAAAATAATTTTAGAAACTAAATATATTTATCTTCCTTTAACTGATAGACTTGGGCTTAATAATATCAATAATGAACTTGATGATTATTGTTTAAAATATCTAAAACCAAATATTTATTATACAATAGCTAAAAAATTAGTACTTAAAAAAGACGAAAGAGAAGATTTATTAAATAAATTTACTGGACCTCTTGAAAAAGAATTAAAAGAATTTAATATTAATTTTATAATTAAAAAACGTACAAAATCTATTGCTTCTATTTGGAATAAAATTAAAAAAAGAGGAATCCCCTTTAAAGAAGTTTATGATTTATCTGCTTTAAGAATTATTTTAAATCATGAACAAGATTTGGTTAAAGAAAAGAAAAAATGTTGGAGAACTTTTAACATCATAAAGGATATTTATAAAATTAAAGATAATAGAACTAGAGATTGGTTGACAAAACCTAAACCTAATGGATATGAAGCTTTACATTTAACTGTTGTTAATGAATATAATTATTGGGCTGAAATTCAAATAAGATCTCAAAGAATGGATAATTTGGCAGAAAGAGGTTCTGCTGCTCATTGGAAATATAAAAATGATAATATTAGTAAAGTTAATATTCCAGGAATTCATGAGTGGATGGATGAGATTAAATTTCTTTTAGAAAATAATAAATTTGCTGAATTAGAAGATGAAAAATTAAAAAATCTTTCTTTATATAGTAATGCAATTTGTGTGCTTGATGAAAATCAAAATACTATTAAGCTTCCTAGTAATTCTACTTTATTAGATTTTGTATTTGAGATAAATAGTCAAAAAGCTTTATTTTTTACTAATGCAAAGATTAATAATAAAAATGTTAAGATTAATCATTTATTACAAAATGGAGATACTATTGAGTCTTTCTATGGTGATAAATTTAATGTAAACAATTCTTGGATTGATCTTGTTAACTCGCAAAAAGCAAAAAATATTATTAACTCTTTTTTGCAATATAATATGTCCCGTCATAAATAAATTTGATTTTAATATCAAAAAATTGTATATTTTAGTCATTATTAATAATAAAATTTTCAAAATGCGTAATTTCAAACTAATATTATTAGTCAACCTTTTTGTATTTTTCGGATGCAGAAATTCTCCAAATGAAGATGAGGATTTAATTGTTAATAAAAATAATTCAAAACCTAAAGATGAAAAAAATCAAAAACAAAATCCTGGTAATGATTTGAATATTGATAAAAATGAAAGAGATATTATCAATGATAATAGTTTAAATTTAAATATAGATGAACCTACAAATGAAAATGAAGATATAATTGAAAATAATAGGCATTGCTAATTTAGCAGAGACAGATCTTTGTTTCTTTTCAACATTAATAATCTAATAGAATGTTCAAGCATTTTTACACATTTACTATAGCATTTTGTTTTTCTTCGCATTCTAGCTAAATAATGACGAAATAGACT
>JAAGZN010000624.1 GCA_024206165.1 Bacteroidota bacterium | reverse complement strand
GGGGAACTATAAGAAACCGTTGAAGTAATTAGTTCTACGCTGTTCCCATGGACAAAACTGTTGTAATACGTTTGTTTACAACGTTTTAGAGCTAACGGAATCGTTTTGTTCCATGCCAAAGGTGTTCTTTATAAGAAATTGAGGTGAACTCTTTTTGCAGGGCTAAATTTTTACTAAGTTTCAAGGGGAAATATAAGAAAACCCCCGGTGTAATAAGTTCTAGGCTGTTTCCAGGGACAGAATTGTTTTAATACGTATGTTTACAACGTTTTAGAGCTAACGGAATCGTTTAATTCCAAGCGAAAGGGATACTTTATCAGAATTTAAGGTGAACTCTTATTGCGGGGCTAGGTTTTCACTAAGTTTCATGGGGAGCTATAAGAAACCCTCGCTGTTTTAAGTTCTAGTCTGTTCCCATGCACAGAACTGTTGTAATACGTATTTTTGCAACGTTTTAAAGCAAACGGAATCATATTATTCCATGCGAAAGGCATACTTTATAAGAAATTAAGGTGAACAGTTATTGCACAGCAAAGTTTTCACTAAGTTTTATGGGAAACTATAAAAAACCCTCGGTGTAATAAGTTTTAGGCTGTTCCCATGGACAGAACTGTTCCAATACGTATGTTTACAACGTTTTGGAGAAAACGGAATCGTTTTATTTCATGCGAAAGGCGTACTTTATCGGAAATTAAGGTGAACTCTTATTGCGGAGCTATGTTTTCACTTTGTTTCATTGGGAACTATTAGGAACCCTAGGTGTAATAAGTTCTAGGCTGTTCCCATGAACAGAACTATTTTAATACGTATGTGTACAACGTTTTAGAGCCAACGGAAACGTTTTATTCCATGCGAAAGGTGTACTTTATTAGAAATTAGAGTGAACTCTTTTGCGAGGCCAAGTTTTCACTAAGTCTTATGGGGAACTATAGGAAACCCTCGGTGTAATAATTTCTAGGCTCTTTGCATGAACAGAACTGTTGTAATACGTATGTATACAACGTGTTAGAGCAAAGAGAACCGTTTTATTCCATGCGAAAGGCGTACT
>JAAGZN010000623.1 GCA_024206165.1 Bacteroidota bacterium | reverse complement strand
TTTGATGAAGTATGATTTTTTTATGATTTTTATAATTTTATTTTTATAAATTAAATATTAAATAAAAGTGATAATTTATTTGGTAAAGTCATAGAATTCAAGATGTATCTAAAACCGGTTATTTTCATACAGAAAAGACCGATTATCAGATATTCTTCAATTGGAAGCAGTATATATCTTTAGCATTAATTTTAAAATTCATCTTTCAATTCATCTATCTCAGCTCTAGATAAATCAGTATATTCGAGTATCTCTTTTATAGATTTTTTATCTTTTAACATTTTTAAAGCTATCTTTTCCTTTTGATTTCGTTCTCCTTCGTTTATCCCTTCCTCCTTCATTTCTGATAAAGATTCTTTAGTTATTTTTGATGGACTTACTTCTGGAAATTTTATATGGAATTCTGTATATGAATCTTTCCCTTCTTCACTTTCACACCATATTTCTCCATAAAAACTGTTTACTATTATTTTCGAAAATCCTAAGCCTATTCCTGTACTATCTCCTTTTTGTCCTGTGGTATAATGCATTTGAAATACTTTTTCTAAATTTGATGATGGTATTCCTTGACCGTTATCACTTATTATTAATTTATGATTTTCTAATTTTATGGTTACTTGTACTTTATTTCTTCCTCCATGTTTAAATGCATTTCTTATTAAATTTGATAATACAAATGCAAAGGGTTCTTTTGGTACTTGAGCAAAAAAGTCATCTTTTAAATTTAATTCTACCCTTTCTTTTTGACCTGGTAAAAAATGTAATTCATTTAATGTGTAATTTACTATTGATTTCATGGAATATACTTTTGGGCTTGCTAAGGATGTTTTATAATCTCTAAATAGTTTTTCAAAAGTGGAGATTACTTTTATTGTATTCTCATCGAAGTTTATTGCTTCATTGGTTTGTTCGAAGAATGATTTAAATAAG
>JAAGZN010000622.1 GCA_024206165.1 Bacteroidota bacterium | reverse complement strand
CTTCTTCTGGATGTTCTTGACGTAGGGCTTGACGTAGGGCTTGACGTAGGGCTTGACGTAGGGCTTGATGTACTTGACGTAGGGCTCTATATACTAGATGTTCTTGTAGAAGCAGTAGAAGCCGCCGCCGCCGCCGCCGCAGTTGATGTTGATGAACCTGCAGGATGGTATAGATTAGATTATCCGTCCATCATCCGTCCATCATCATCCGTCCATCATCCGTCCATCATGAACCTGCAGTAGACGCCGCTTGTAGGTCCTTCCCCTTGAAGCTCCTTCCTCTGCAGCATTAGGCGACACACTGATCGAAGACTGTCCGTGAGTGAGGGCGTCGGCACCGCCGCTATATCAGACCGGAAATGGATTAACCACGTGACGACGTGACATGACGTGGATTACTATTCGGTACAGTTGGCCTACGGTACAGTTAGCCTACGGTACAATTAGCCTACGACACAGTTAGCCTACGAGACAATTAGCCTACGGTACAGTTAGCATCCGGTACCTTTGGACCAAAAAAATTGTGATACGGAACTTTTGAAAAACACGGTTAGATGACGAAACTTTGTCAAAATTAGCTTTCGCAAAGATTAGTCTACGGAAAAAACCTCCAAAATTGCCCTACGAAACTTTACCCTACGCAACTTTTTCAAAATTAGCCTTCGCCAAGATTAGTCTAAGGAATACCACCGTATTTATTGTATTGCCAGTTATTGGCCTCCTCCCTGCTACACGCCATGATGCTTGTCCTGAT
>JAAGZN010000621.1 GCA_024206165.1 Bacteroidota bacterium | reverse complement strand
GGTGGACATTTTGATTGAATGACCCATATACAAAATGTCCACTATCAAAATAACCTCCAGTGGACATTTTGAGGGTGGACATTTTATATATCCACCCCCTGGAGTTAACTACTCTAAAAAATTGTGAAAATTTAAGAAATTATCCAAAGTCCTGCTGTCATCTGTGCAGTGCAGTACAGTGCAGTGCCAGTCTAGTGCAGTGCAGTGTAGTGCAGTTTCACTCCGCTGCGCCACTGTGCATAGTGAACAGTGAACTCTGCACTGTGCACAGTCACATTGTACAGTGCACAGTCAAGCACATTGATTTACAGCACAGTAAAGTCTGTTTTCAGTATTTATTTTATTTTGTCAACAGAGGGCGCTACTTATATATATTCAATATTAACTGTGTCACCTAGTTTGCTGCATTCCCACCCATCAATTCCCTTTCCTGGGATAAATGACTGACCCTGCAGGGTTGCAACTACTGCCCATATATATTTATGTATGATTGGGTTTATTGCAAAATGAGCTCAAACTTAAAGCTCATGGCCTCCTCCTTGCACCAATGCAATCTTGCCTCGCAGGTGCTACATTGACACACTTAAAATCCAATGTTGCACCTCCTCAGTGTGATACACTGTCAATGTATCCATTCGAGTCGGGTTACACCATATAATGCAATCCCTCGTCGAGGGTTGCCCCTCGGGCTTCGCCCTCGGGGCAACCCTCGACGAGGGATTGCATTATATGGTGTAGCCCTCCTCCCATGGATACATTAGCACAGTGTGGCGGGAACTTGGTGAGCAGTAGACAGTT
>JAAGZN010000620.1 GCA_024206165.1 Bacteroidota bacterium | reverse complement strand
TATTTACTGTTTGTTTTCTTTTATCTATTATGACAATTTTATTTTCTTTTGAATTAATTTTCACAACTTATAACAGGATTAAATATCTTTTCAAATATTTTAATATTTGATCAGCAGTCTGAAGACTACTGATAGCAGTGTGGGAGTTTTTTTAATTTTAAGTTAATTCGATAATTTTATTTTCTTCACTTGTTTGTATTGACAGCAAATTATCTTTAATACTAAAATTTTCTATAAGGTCAAATAATTCACTCTTGATGATTTCACCTTTATAATTTATCACTCTCATAAAAGTTTCTTCTAATATGAGTAAATTTTCTTTATTTATTAAATACAAACCGATTAAAGGTGTAGTGATTTCAAGTGACACTATAATATGTAGGAATTCATCTATTAAAAAAATATTTTTTCCTGTATGCAAAACAAGTAAATTGTTCCAATATAAAAAAATTAAGTTGTCTTCACTCTCATCACTACTGAAGGACAGAACAAATTCTTTTTCACCTGTTAATGAATGATAACAAACATAACAGTAATAATTATCTCCAAATGTATCTTCAATTGATAAGCTCTTTAGAGTTTTCTGATTCTTTAAAAAAGTAGATGCTTCGTTCCAAGATAAAAATTTGAACGATTTCAAGTAGTTATTATTAATAATTTGCTTCATGTTATTTACCTCCAAACAGTTTAATTGTTATCAATTTATTTCCTTCCCAGATACTCTCCACCTTAAGACCTCCATTAGTTCCCATTAATAAAGACTCTCTTAAATATCGACCATTAGATTGAATGATTCCCTTGGTGCCACTAAAAACAGACTTTATGTGATTTTCTAATAAAGAACGTCCAGCCGTATTATCAAATATGCCTACACTCTCAAGCTGTCTTAGCATTCCTGTTGAACGCTCAATGTTATGAACAGATCCTGTAGCCTTACCAAATACATATTCCAACTTGGTTCCAATGTTGGCAACACCATTATTAGATGCAATTCCGGCCTTTTTGCTAACATTTTCAATATTACAATTTTTTACTGATTTTATCCCAGTATTAGCAATATTTTTAATTGCCTCAGTAGCTATTAATGCATTAACAAAAACTTCTCCACCCATTTCCAAACGCCTTTTGTAATCAGCATTCTCAAATTCCTCTATAAAGTTTTTTGGGTAATTTTTAATTTCATCTCCTATTGCTTTAACTGTTTGTTCTGAAGATACATTTATCATTTCTTGTGCTAATTTGATAGTATCTGCTCCTCCTAAAGCTTGAACTATCTCTTTTGAGCTTTTCAAAAATTCATTGACTTCCTTAACAGTTGCTTTAGGATTCTTCATTACATAATCAAGTCCCTTTATTACTGTTGATCCGCATTTTACAAATAATTT
>JAAGZN010000619.1 GCA_024206165.1 Bacteroidota bacterium | reverse complement strand
AATCGGCGAATGGTTTTTTCCCTTTTTTATTATTTTTGCGAAGCAAGGCCTTATTGGGTTTTAAAGGGAAAAAAGGGAATGAGCGTGAAGAAGGAACGTAATGAAGCGTTTAGCGAATGAAGTGACTGATGAACTCCTTTGATACCCTGTTGCTATGGAAATTGATGTTTTTAGGCTTGGATAAAGCTTTTTTAACAAATGCTTTGCATTTGATTTGAAGTTATAAACTCCAAATAGCGGGTGTTTATAAGAATATTAAAATATTTAACTAGGTCCATATTTATTTTCCTTATCATCCCCTTTACATAAATAAAAAAGTATACTAAAAATTGGTATCATAGTCCACCATCCTGACATTCCAATATCATGCATTCTTCTAATATCTAGCATTTTCCATGCAATCAAAATATAAATCCAAAATATCGAACAAATAAATTCAAATATATTATATGCAATACTTGGTAATAGTATTTCCAAGCTTTCAAATAAAAATCCCATAAACATCATCAATAATATATTTAAAAATGAAAATATCCAGTAATCTTTCCTAGAAATTCTCCCATCATGATATAAGAAAGTTTCAAAGTGTCTAAAGTAATATTTCTTTAAAAATTTTTTTAACCACATTTTTTTTGTAATAGATTTCAGATTCATTTGAATTAATCTTTTTTATAGCTTTTCTGTTTGTTAAATCGTTAGGTTGGCAATTAACGATAGATGAGGCTATTATGACTTATATTATTCCAGAAACCTTAAGGTCTCTTTCAAATAATTCAACACATTTTTTAGCTTTTTCTACAAAATTATCCCAATAGTTATCCCTTAATAAAGTATAATCATCACTTTTATCATGCTTTTCAGAAAAATCTTCCATGTCCTTTAAAAAATCTTTTAATAAGTGTAAAGTATCTTTTTTTATCCCCCATTTTGGCAAGTCTCCTATAATTAAAGATTCTATTTGACAGTCATCAAATAAATCAGTCAAAACAAATTCTAAAAAATTTGTATAGAATTCATACATCTTACCATTCTGATATCTTAAAAATCCTTTAATTGGATCTGCTATCATATTGATAGTAAAAATAATATTTGTAATAATTCCCTTTTTATCAATCATTTTTTTAGTCAAGTTTCATAAATGGAAGTAATTGATCAAACATTTCTTGAGGTATATGATACTCAAATGGGTCTGCTGACTTTTTTAAAACCCATTTTTTATTCCTAGTCAGAACTTTATTTCCATCAATTATCCTTACAAAATATGGCTTATCTTGACCAGGTAAAGCTCTAATATCTGGATTTTCATTCATAAACCTTATATGATCATAGTCAGGCTTTTTAGGATTTTTATAAATAGTTCCATTATTTTTTTTAGTTACTTTGGAAGTCCAATTTTCAGGAAGCTTAGTTACACATTTAGCACCCGGATCTCCAGGAGGACCTATTTTCTTAATATCTCCTAATTTACGATTTTTTATAAACTTTGATCCTGATTTAGCAACATTTGTAATTACCTCAGTGGCCATTAATGCACTACCAAAAACTTCTCCACCCATTTCCAAACGCCTTTTATAATCAGCATTCTCAAACTCTTTTATAAAGTTTTTTGGATAATTTTTAATTTCATTTCCTAATGCTTTACCTGTTTTTTGAGAAGATGCATTTATCATTTCTTGTGCTAATTTGACAGTATCTGCTCCTCCTAAAGCTTGAACTATCTCTTTTGAGCTTTTCAAAAATTCATTGACTTCCTTAACAGTTGCTTTAGGATTCTTCATTACATAATCAAGTCCCTTTATTACTGTTGATCCGCATTTTACAAATAATTT
>JAAGZN010000618.1 GCA_024206165.1 Bacteroidota bacterium | reverse complement strand
TGTACGCTGTCTTGTCTAGGGCACTTCGTTCAAGATCCCCCATAAAAAGGTTGGCATATGGGGGAGCCATTCTTGTGCCCATGGCGGTGCCATGTTTCTGTAGGTAAAATTGTTCGTCAAATTCAAAATTGTTGTTGGTCAAAATAATGTCGATGAGGTCACAAATGGTCTCAGTTGGCGGTTGTTGTGTTGTACGTTTGTTGAGTTCCTTCCTGGCAGCCTGTATACCGTCAGAGTGTGGAATATTAGTGTACAGGGAGGAGACATCGAGAGTTACTAAGAGAGAGTCATTTGGAAGGTTATTAAGTGTAGAAAGCTTTCTAAGAAAGTCAGTGGTGTCTTTAATATAAGAGGGCAGTTTACTTACAAGAGGGTTAAGAATGTCACTTACATATTCAGAGATGTGTTCAGTAGGATGGTTATTAGCTGAGACGATAGGCCTGCCGGGAGGGTTTTGTCTGTTTTTATGAATTTTTGGAAGGATGTAAAATCTGGAACAGGTGGGATTGGATGGCATGAGATAACTGTATGTGTCTTTGTTGATGTATTCGTTGACCTTCATGTACTGTAAATAGTCCTTAACTGTTTTGGTAACTTTGTTAGTCATGTCTTTGTCGTGCTTTTCGTAAAACTTTGTATCGTTAAGTTGTCGCGTGCATTCGTCGATGTATAGTTGTTTGTCCATGACAACTGTCCCTGAGCCTTTATCAGCAGGTTTGATAATAATATCAGTTCGTTTTGTAAGCTGATTAAGGGTGTTGCGTTCGTCATTTGTTAAGTTATCGGTAATTTTCGTAGGTTGTATGTTGTTTATGTCCTGTTCTACTTTGTCAATGTAAGAGTCAAGTGCAGGATCCAAGCCTCGTTTTGGAGTCCAACCGCTTGACTTTTTGTATTTGTTAGAAGTCTCCGTGTTGGTATCAGTATTGTCGTGTTCATTGTTGTTGTTCTCGTGAAAGTAATGTTTGAGTCTAAGTCTACGTTTGAAGTCAGTTAAGTCAGCGTTGAGTTCGTTCCAGTCAATGTTCTGTGGTGTGGGGCAAAAGTTGAGTCCTCGTTCAAGTAATGATTTCTCTGACTCTGTTAAATTAACAGAAGACAAATTAATCACTGTTTCTGTTTCCAGTCGTAAAGGGCGTTTGTTGCGTCTGGTCGTTTGTTGTTGTTGCCTGTGTTGTTGTTGTGGTTGCTGTTGTTCTTGTTGTCGTCGTTCTGTACCTGGTTCTGTAGTTTCCCTAAGGTCGAGGTTAGTTTGGTTAGGACTTATGATAGTGTTGTTAGTTTCATGATCAATTATATTAGTGTTTTGATTATTGTTATTATGATTATTTTCTGAGTTAGGATTAGTTGCTGTGAGGTTGCTGTGGTTGGGTGTTTTGTTCTCTTGTCTATAATGTCTGTCAACAAGTCGGGCTGTGTTGGGTAGGTAAGGATTAGGTTTATTGTTAGGATTACCGGAAGAAGAGAAGTTTCTTATAAAATGTTGAGATGGTTTGTTGGTATTGACATTATAGTACTTAAAAGAAGCGGGATATTGTGGGAAACAAAATTTGCGAGGTAAACGATAAAAATTATTACGTAAGTTATAATGTGTTTTTGAGGCTGGAAAATAATAATAAATAATATTATTGGGGGGATTAGAATTGAAATTCTGATTAGAAAAATAATAATTATGGTTAGGTTGAGCATGATAAGAGAACTTTGTGTTGTTAATATTATTACGTGGAAGAAACGTGTTATTATATAAGGATGGATGTTGATTGTGATTTTTAGTTTTGTACGTAAATTGAGCTGTAATGAGTTACAAAATCGGAAAATTATTAATTTTACGTTTATCGTCATAAATAGG
>JAAGZN010000617.1 GCA_024206165.1 Bacteroidota bacterium | reverse complement strand
AGTAATACCGAAAATAAATGGATATTAACATAACGTTCTATACTGTTCACTGGAAACGAGGGTCGAATGCTGTTCAGATAATGTATGAAAATTAGAATTGAAAAACTTATATATAGTACCTTCATATATACTTTTTTCAAAACTCATGAAAACATGTGTAGGTTGCATGCATGCGTGTGCGCTCCTTGATTTAGATTGAAAGAGAACATGATTTTGTTCATCGTTATTGATGAACACATATATCCTCAAAGTGACCTTGTAGATCATTTGGTAAGGTCCTTTCAATGTCAAAGGCTGTAGGTCACTCATGATGTTGTTATCGGACACTTTTATGATGAATACATTGGACCATGCAAAATGACTCATGTGTTCAGCCAAGTGTCCAGTATCTACAGAATTCCACTCGTTGGTCATCCTGCGTGCCTCGTTCTAAAGTGTTCATTCATGTGATCTGAATGCCCTGTGTCCCTAGAGTTCTGCGATAGGCGCTTCTTTATTCCCAGTTTTCAATCGTTCTATATGAATGATGCATTCTTTCGTGCGCGTGCAAGGCTGCGTTTTGCATAAATAGCGAAGCATTCGTCTTGTTAAACACACGGGCATGGGAAGAAAGATGATGGACTGGTCGAAGATCGAAGGTGCAAGACAACATAAAAGAGTGCTGATTCTCCGAGAGTCTAAAGACAAGACCTGTGTGTCCAGTCAAGCACTGTTAGAACCGAACATTTTTCAGCAAAAGAGGATGCAGAAAGCATGTAGATAAGAAGCACAGATGGTACTACTATT
>JAAGZN010000616.1 GCA_024206165.1 Bacteroidota bacterium | reverse complement strand
TAATTATTTTTCATTTTTTTAAAAGGAGCTCCATTAATTTAAGTTATTTTATTATATTAATATTCTCACTTTTTATAAATTTCTTAATGGGGTACAGTATATTAGAGGGATAATTTACTCGTTTTTCCTAATGCTTTGTCTGAGGCACTAAGAGTTTATTTTCCTTCATTACACGATATACTCTATTCCTCGAAACTGTCAATTTATGACGATATTTCAAGTATGCCCAAATCCTGCGATAGCCCCAAAAAGGATGATCGGCTTTTATTTGTTTAATTTCTTGTAAGATAAACGCATTCCTATTTGTTACAGAAAGAGATTTTTTTCTTTTTACTTTTAATCGTTTTTTTTAAATTCAATAGTTAGGTCCGCAATAATATTTTTCATTTTATCTACTTTATACTCTAAATTTTTTTTTTTTTTAGAAATATTATTATGTTCAAAAGCTTGAAAGCCAAATTTTAAAAACTTGTCTTTCCATCGATAAAACTGAGACTGAGAGATGTTATACTTATAACATAGTTTAGAAATTTCAATTTTACCACTAAGTGCTTCTAG
>JAAGZN010000615.1 GCA_024206165.1 Bacteroidota bacterium | reverse complement strand
AGGAATTGACTTATTATTCGATAGGTATGTTTTTGGTATATTTTGTGTTTTTATAAGCTGACTACTTCTTTTGTGATATATACATGAATTTAAATTGTAACTTTTAACTATAGTTTTGTTTGCTTACAAACACTATTTATGAAAACATTAATCAAAATATCTGTAATTAGTCTAGGACTATTTGCATGTTCTTCTGTTAACAATGAGAAGAATTTTTTTTCAAAAACACTAAAAGATAAATTAAAATACCGACCATCTTCAGATGGTCGGTATTTTAATCCCAGCTCTTCGGATATTCTACCCAATATCTCTCTTGTCCTAATTTGTATTTTACCAGATAAAACTTTGTAACGATATTTTATTATCCAGACCAAGTGGTATCTATGGTGATAAATAGTATGACTTCCTTTGCTATAATTTTCCATGTCACAAATGTAACATTTTACATTTAAAATAAGGAATTATAAGGACTGAACTCATTTTCCATCTGAAAGATGCAGGCTTTAACCTAATTTGAGACAGTAAATGGTCTTTCACCGGCGATATTGGTAAAAGTATCGTCTAATGTAACAGGATATAAAAAAAGGAGCTTTTACCTTTTCGCAATTATCTAATATTTTATTGCGAAACATATCTCTTTCTTCTTTAGCAGAACGCATAATAAAATCAAGATTTTTGACATAATTATTTGGCATTGTTAATTTAATATAGTTTGGTTAAATTTGCATATTAAACCAAAAATTATATAAATGAAAGAATGTCCAAAATGCAAATCATCTAGATATATAAAGGATGGGCTAGCATTGAGAAAACAAAGATACAAATGCAAAGATTGTTATTATAGTTTTACAGTAACAGAAAACGCCTACAGAGGAACTAAAGAGGTTAAAAGACAAGCATTGCAATTGTATTTAGAAGGATTAGGATTTAGATCCATTGGTAGAATATTAAAATATAGTCATGTTTCTATATATAATTGGATAAAAAAGTTTGGATCAAATATTAAAAATATACAAAGTAGTAAAAAGATAAAAAATTTAGAAATGGATGAAATGCATACATATGTATCAAAAAAAACTACAAATGGATATGGCTATCTGTTGATAGAATTAAAAAAAAGTTCGTTAATATTGTTATCGGAGGAAGAGATATAAAAGCAGGAATTAAAATACCGACCATCTGAAGATGGTGGAATTATTATCTTGACTGTAAGTCGCAATAAGCTCTAAAGAGCTACTCTAATTGTAAGTTTTCAATGTTACCAATTTTATGAGCATCTATATGGTTATTTATATATTCATT
>JAAGZN010000614.1 GCA_024206165.1 Bacteroidota bacterium | reverse complement strand
GGAGAAGTGTTAAATATTCCAAACATCAGGAAATTGGATAATGCGTAAATGGGCTATCATGCATCCGTGGGAAAGGAAAACCTGGATTGTGGCTATGGACTATGGACAAATGCAGGTTGGGTACGAATATTGATAGCGCATGGGCATTGGCATAAATTTGAGAGTGAGAAATACGTTTGATACAGGACTGTACAAATGAATTAAGGTTGCCACATGGCTTTACTGAGGTGACAATACGTCATCCCTACGACGAAGCGGTTTATTTCATCATTGTCAATGTCATCATCACTGTCGTTATTGGTGTCAATGGTATGGTTGGTATGGTAAGATTGGTCGTCACTAGGTTGATCATAATCATCATTATCATTACCATCATCATCATCATCAGCATCATCTATCGTTATGGTACTAGATTTAGAAGGAAGATTGTATTACCCCGGTAGCGAGGATGACACAGCGAAGAGCTCTCTTACTTTCATGCAGAGGTTATTGTGGAGGGTTTTGACGAGTGGCTTTTCTGCTGTAGGTTCTTCTGTCATTTCTGGAGATGATAG
>JAAGZN010000613.1 GCA_024206165.1 Bacteroidota bacterium | reverse complement strand
CAATTCAAAAACTTATCTTTTTAAGACTTTAAAAATGTTAAATCTTTTTTTTAAATTTTTGTTTAAAATTATACAGCCCATTTATTATAAAAATAAAAAATTAATTTTATTTCGCTTAGACAGACTTGCGTTTACAGACCCATAATTTGTTAATTAGAGATAATTTAGCATTTGAAGATTTAGTACTCCCAAAGATTATTAGAGTCTGTAATTAATTTTGTGTAAATAGAAATTTTTAATTTGAAGTAATATTATCATTAATGATTTTTATTACAAAATCAGATTTTATTTCAGGCTCTTCTTTATTAAAATAATTGCTTATAAATTTTGGAATATAATCATAAAAGTCAATATGTGATAATTTATTAATAGGACCATATCTTTTCATTTTCATATCATTAGGGATAACTTCGATACCTTGTTGACTACTTATAAGAACTATACCATCATTATCTTCAAAATTTTCTAATATTTTATAAAATTTGTTAACATTTTTAATATTTAGTTTTCCAATTTTATTAAAAAAATCAATAATATTAAACTTGCCTATATTAATTTTCTTTAAAATTTTGGTTGTTGATTTTATAAAATTGCTTTTACCAGAGATATTAACTATTTGAACTTTACTTTTTAAATTTGCTTGAATTGTTTGGAGATAATGCTTAATATCTTTTGAAATTTTATCTATATTTTTCAATTCTTTTAAACCTTCATAAGTAATATCAATCCCAGCCAATTTTAAAAAAGAATCATCAATGCTTTCGGCTATATGAGATCCCTTTAATGGCGAACCTATTGTTATAATAATAATTTCTATTTCTTTATCCTTATATTTGCTTGAAATATTAGCAAGAGCTTCAATACCTATGTTTCCTCCTATGCTATGGCCACAAATGATAAGTTTTTTAAATTTATTATTATCTAATATTTTACTTAAATTTTTTTCAACTAATTTTGCTTGTTTTGATATTGATAAACTTTGACATTTACTTCTACATGTTATAAAAATTTTCCCTGCATGCTTAAGTTTTTCTCTCATCCAATACAAACTTTCTTTCGGAGTTCCAAGTCCTGGAATGAGTTCTATTGCAATATTTCCTGGGTTTAATTTTTTCTTTTTATGAGTATTTATTGATTGTTGATTTGGTTTTTTATCTTTAATCTTATCTTTATTCAATTTAAAATTCAAATTAGTATTGCTTGTTATATTTTGTATTTTTTGAGTATTATAATTATCATTTTGATTTGAATTCTTTTCTATAAAAATTGTATCTAAAGATTCTTCTTTATAATTTTTTGATCTATCAATTAACAAATTATTATTTCCAGTATTTTGAAGATTAATTTTTGGATTTGTTAGTTTATCAGTTTTATTTGAAATATTTATAGGTGGTTTTAAAATTGGTGGGCAAATTTTCTCTTTTTTCGAATTTGAATTTTCATTAGAGCAACAAGCAATTATAATTAATAAGATTATATTTTTAAACATGCATTAATTATTTAATCAATAGAGTTATTTAAAAGCTAATATACTCATTCCATATCAAGATGATTAGTAATTATTTGAAAATTACTATTTATTCTGCTATATAATTTTTCAGTTATTATTGGTATAGTACTAGAAAAGAAATTGTCTATTGCCGACCGAAATTCTTTTGCTGTTTTAT
>JAAGZN010000612.1 GCA_024206165.1 Bacteroidota bacterium | reverse complement strand
ATTGTTAATTTAAAATAGGTCTTAAGGTTTTTCGCAAAATAATTCTTCATTTTAAAAATTATTTTGAAGTTTTAAAATACAGAATTTATAAATAACTATACTAAGTTAACAATGCCAATAATTTAGCTAAACTTATAATATAAATTTATATAGATTGGAGATGTATTAATCTAAATTTATTCAATATTAATTTTATTTCATAATCATTTTAAATAAATTGTAATCAAAGAACAAAAAATGGAAAAAGAACATAAAAAAATCATTAATCTCGATTCTTTCAAAGTATTAGGTATTACTATAGAGACTACTCCCAAAAATGGTCAAGATATGAAAGATATAGGAAGTTTATGGGAAAAATTTAATAAACAAAATTTAATTGATAAGATACCAAATAAAGAGAATAAAGAAATATTAGCAATATATCATAATTATAAATCAGATCATCTAGAACCCTATTCTTATACTATTGGAGCAAAAGTATCTTTGGTAAATGAAGTTCCTAAAGGTATGGAATTGATAAATATTCCTCCTTTGCAATATACAGAATATACTGCTGAAGGAGAATTTCCAAACTGTTTAATTGAAACTTGGAAGAAAATATGGAATGATAATATCCTTAGAGCTTTTTCTTATGATTTTGAAGTTTATGATGAAAAGTTTATGAATACGAATTCTAAACATAAAAAACTTAATATCTTTATAAGTAGTCATACTAAAGAAAGCTTTGAAGAATTTCATTCTTACAATTAAAGGATTTGTATTATTTATATAATAAATATATTTTGAGGCTGTAAATTAAAGTCTGTCTAGGCATTAGAAATATTAATTTCCAAAGGCATCCTATCCCCAAATTTGATAGCCAATTGTTGAGAAGTCAAGCTCCAATTTGCTACTGGAGAAATCCATTTTTTTGATATGTTTT
>JAAGZN010000611.1 GCA_024206165.1 Bacteroidota bacterium | reverse complement strand
CATCCCGGCCAATTAGAAAAAGTAGAAGTAGACCTAAGAAACGACTTTTTGATCCAATTACCTAAAGCCCAATTCTCCTTCGTACTATCAAACCTAATAAGAAACGCCTTCAAACACGGCGGCCCAACAAAAGTAGAAATACGCTCAGAAAACAACAAGCTAATAATAAGAGATGACGGCAAAGGCATCCCAGAAGAAAACCAAGAAAGAATATTTCAAATGGGCTATACCACAGGCAAAAAAGGAGAAAGCAGCGGCATAGGCCTATGGTTCTCCAAAATAATAGTAAACAGTTTCAACGGAGAAATAATCTGCAACAGTAGCCAAGGGCTAAGTTCCTACACAGAATTCACCATAAAATTCCCACAACTAGATCCGTCAAAAATAACAGACGAAGACAGAAAACGAATAAACACAAAAAAAACAGAAAGAATAAAAAAAATGCGAAACATGGAAATAGCCAAAGAAATGCAAAAAGAAGGCAAGACAGAAGAAGAAATAGAAACAAGAACAGGCCTAAAACCATCAGAAATAATCAAATACAAAATAATATAGAAGCTAAAATACTATTGATACATAATAAACCTCTTAACTTGATAAAAGAAAGACAATATGATTTTAGGTTCAAGAATAGTATTAAAAACCAATCCAAAAATAGCACCTATTAAATGAGCCCAGTGATTGATTCTAGAATAGTTATTATTCCTAGCCATATAGACAGTATAAATTAGATAAAATAACCCAAATACAAAGCTAGGCAAGCACACAAAATAAAAAGCACAGATATAAGAAGTAGGAGAAAATAAAATACAACTAAAAACTACAGCCGAAACAGCCCCCGAAGCCCCCAAAGAACTATAATATACATCCTTCTTATGCTTTAAAAAAGAAGGAACATTAGAAACTAATATTCCACAAACATAAAGTAAGATAAAATAAAGAGTTGAATAGTCACCAAAATAATATGTATAGGCAACTTCTAAAGATTGGCCAAAAGAATATAAAGCCAACATATTAAAAAACAAATGAAAATAATCAGCATGAATAAATCCTGAAGTCAAAAATCTTAAAAATTCTTTATTCTTATAAACCCTAGAAGGCGAAAAGATAAACTTATCCATAATTTCCGGAGACTTAAAAGCATAAAGACTAAGAGATATTGTAACAAGAACAATTAAAACAGTTAAGGACATAATTAAAATTTTAGATTAAGATTCATATAATATAAATTTTAATTTCAAATTATAAAAGCTTTCTATAATGTTTTTTTGAACATATATTGTGTGGAAAAGGTAAAGTTTATTATCAATTAATAATCACCGATCATAAAAAAGTTTTAATATAGAAAAGCTGGTTAATAAAAATATTTTTATAATAATTTTCTCCACTTACTAATCAACAACTATTTCATAAAAGACCTATTGTTTTTTTTTGTCATTAATTAATTAAATTTGAAAAATAAATAACTTATTTATGGTAACAAAACTTTATCTTTTAAAAACAAATAAAGTTTTTAACAAATTCACAATGTACACTATCATTAATATATTTTAAATAACTTATTTATATATATAGTCTCTGTTAGTATTAATTTTTAAAAATGCATATTTATTTAGAAAAGGAAATAGAAAGCTTAAAAGGAATAGGCAAACAAAAAGCCAAGTTATTAACTAAAGAATTAGGCATAAAAAAAATAAAAGATTTATTAAATCACTTTCCCTTCAGATATGATGACAAAACCCAATTTTGTAAAATAAAAGATTTAGAAAACATCGAATTTAATGTAAGCATCAAAGGAGTAGTATTACAAACTAAATTAGTAGGTTCAAGTTTTAAAAAAAGATTGGTAGCAGAAATAAAGGATGAAACAGGAAAATTAGAATTAGTATGGTTTAAGGGACTAGCTTGGGTAGGTAAATTGCTTAAGCCAGGATTAGAAATTATTGCTTATGGTAAACCAACAAAGTTTAATGATAAAATAAATATTGCTCATCCAGAAGTAGATTATATAAGTAAATCAACCCACCAAACAAAATCAAATGTAATACCAGTTTATAAAACAACGGAATTACTAAGTAAAAGATTCTTAAACAGTAGAGGAATATATAGAATACAAAAGGAATTAATAGACAGTATTAAAGAAAATAAAAATATTGAAATCCCAGAAAATTTACCATCTAAAGTTCTAGAAGCAGAAAACCTGATGAATAGAAAGGATGCATTTCTTCAAATTCATCTTCCTGAAAATTTAAATGAAGCTAATGAAGCACGCAGGAGACTTAAATTTGAAGAACTTTTCTATTTACAAATCAGAATTCTCAAGCAAAAATATTTAAAAAATGAAGAAAAATTGATTGGTCATAAATTCCCCAAAAAAGAATTACTAGATGAATTTATAAACAATCATCTTCCCTTTGAACTTACAAGGTCTCAACATAAGGTCATAAAAGAAGTTTATGACGACGTTCTTACTGGAAAACATATGAATAGACTATTGCAAGGAGATGTTGGAAGTGGGAAGACTATAGTAGCCTTTATGAGTATGCTGATAGCTGTGTCAAATGGATTTCAAGTAACAATGATGGCACCTACTGAAATTTTAGCTGAGCAACATTTTAATACCTTAAAACCATTCTTTGAAAAGCTTAATATCAAATCAGAAATTTTATGTGGATCTACTAAACAAAAATTAAGAAGGGAAATATTTATAGGTTTGGAAACAGGATATACTAAAGTTCTATTCGGAACACATGCTTTATTAGAAGAAAATGTAAAATTTAAAAATTTAGGATTAGCAATAGTTGATGAGCAACATAGATTTGGTGTTGCACAAAGAGCGAAGTTATGGAAGAAAAATACTATTCCTCCACACATCTTAGTAATGACAGCAACTCCAATACCCAGAACACTTGCGATGACTGTTTATGGAGATTTAGACGTTTCTATTTTAAAAGAATTACCAAAAGGAAGAAAGCCCATAAAAACAGCATGGATGAAAGATAGCAGTAGATTAAAAATTTTTGGATTTATAAGAGAACAAATCGATAAAGGTACCCAAGCATATATAGTCTATCCCCTAATAGAAGAATCAACTAAATTAGATTATAAATATTTAGAAGATGGCTATGAAAGTATAAAAAGAGCATTTCCAGATGTTCCCATTGGAGTTTTGCATGGAAGAATGAGGCCTGATGATAAAGATTACGAAATGGATCTTTTTGTTAGAGGAAAGACAAAAATAATGATAGCTACCACAGTCATTGAAGTTGGAATCAATGTCCCTAATGCAACTTTAATGATAATTGAAAGTGCAGAAAGATTTGGATTATCACAGCTCCATCAACTTAGAGGTCGTGTTGGTAGAGCAAATTTACAATCATATTGTATTTTAGTTTCAGGATTTAAGTTAACACAAGAAAGTAAAGAAAGACTTTCTATAATGATAAAGACAACAGATGGTTTTGAAATTGCAAATGAAGATTTAAAGTTGAGAGGTCCTGGTAATCTTTTGGGAACTCAACAAAGTGGAATTTTAGAATTAAAAATAGCTGATTTGGTTAAAGATGAAGATATACTAACTAAAGCCAGAAACTCCGCTAAACAAATAATTGAGGAAGATCCTAATTTCAATAAGAAAGAAAATGCTGTGATAAAAGAATATTTAAATGATTTGATTGAACAAGGAATAGATATGACTGGAATAAGTTAAATAATATATTGATTATATGTTTTATAATAGAATAATAAATATTTAATAATTTAAACAATTAATGTATATTTGTAACCATGAGAAATTTTAAAGCTTGTATAATAGTAGTACTATCCGTTGTCCTTGTAGATCAATTTACAAAACTATTGGTTCACTTTACAATGGAAATGGGCACCATTGGCGAAATTAAGGTCTTTGGAAAGTGGCTAAGGTTACATTATACTTTAAATCCAGGAATGGCTTTTGGAATAAGAATAGGTACGAAATATGGAAAATTATTTTTAACAGCTTTTAGATTATTTGCTACCTATTTGATTGCTTCGCATTTACCTAAGCTTATTAAGAGTAAAGAAGTTTCTGGATTAGTGATTTTTAGTTGGACTTTAATATTGGGAGGTGCTATAGGTAATATAATAGATAGTGTATTTTATGGAATATTTCTCGAAAATGCCCCAGTTACAGCCCCAATGAAAATATTTTATGGCCAAGTAATAGATATGATCTTAGTTGGAATAGAAAATATTTGGATTCCTTCATTTATTCCCTTTATTGGTGGAAGATATTTACCCCCATTTCCTGTTTTTAATATTGCTGATTCTTGTATATGTACAGGTGTTTCACTGATTATTTTAGATGCCTTATTAAAAAAATTTAATATCTATGACAAAATTTGTAAGAAGACATCATCATGCAAAACTGACAAATCTTAATAAATAACTTTTAGAAAAATTATTTTTTATTTAAATTAAGTAATAGAGTTAATTTAAATCATTTGTATCATTGATGTATAATAAAAATATCAAATATATATTTCTATCATTCTTGATGTTTTTATTTTACTTTCCTTTGGATGCATATCCTCATATCTCTAAAAAACTTAATATAGATTTAGATAATATTTCTCAAAACTGTTTTGACTATATAAAAGAGAGTAGTCAAAGTCTAAAGAAAATCACAGAATATAATATACCTTTAGTCACAAGAAATTATTTAAAACGGTACTTTGCTCCCTGGGATTCTCCTTTTTGCATAATATCTGAAGAGGACTTGAGAAAGTTTTTAAAAGATAGAATTCAAACAATTCGAGAAAATCCTGGATGGGGTTTTAATAAAAGACCTTCTTCAAAAATATTGATTGAGAAGATTATTACTAAAATAAATATTGAGCAATATCCGAATATTCAGAAGAAAGGAATAATAATAAAAAATACTTATCTAAGATCAATACCTTGCATAACTCCACATTTTAAAGATTGGACAACTCCAGGTCAAGGCTTCCCTTTTGATAATTATCAAATTTCTTATTTACACGCATTTCAACCAATATATATTATCCATAAGGATAAAAAAAGAGATTGGGCTTTTGTAATAACTAATCAATATTCTGTAGGATGGATTCAAAGTAAAGATATAGCTTTTGTGGATGAACAGTTTATAAGATCATGGAAAAAAAACAAATATATAATTCCTTTAAATGATGATATTGGAATTTATAATAAGAATTTTAATAGATATCTAATTAGTTCTCGCATTGGACAATTACTTCCATTCCTAAAAGAAACTAATGATAATTATGAAGTCTTAACTTGTGATATTAAAGATAATGGTTATGCAAAAATTATAAATAGTAAAATAGCTAAACTTAACTCAAAACCATTTCCACTAACATTAACTGAATCAAATATATCAAAACAGATTAATATCTTGATGAATAAACCTTATGGTTGGGGTGGATTATTTGGATTTAGAGACTGTACAGAATTGTTGAGAGATATTTTTGGAACTTTTGCACTCTTCTTACCTAGAAATTCAAGATGGCAAAAAGAATCAGGAAGTAAAATATATCTTGGGAACTTAAGTGATGAAGAAAAAGCAAAATTAATAATCAAAAGAGGAATTCCCTTTATGACTTTAGTATATTATCCTGGTCATATTATGTTATATATAGGACAAAAAAATGGAGTTCCTTATGTCTTCAATACTATTTGGGCTTTAAAAACTAAAGACTTATTTAAAGGAGAAGATAGAGCAATAATTGGAAAATCTTTAATTATGCCGTTAAATATTGGAGAAAAATATAAATCTGTAAAACAAACTCCTTTAACTAAGCTGACTTACATGATATTATTAAATGATAACTTACTTTATCCTAAATTATTTGAATCACAAACATATTCTGGTATAAATCAACTGGATTTAATTGAAGAAGCCATGAATAGAAAATTGTTTGAGTCTAAATTAAAAAAGTACCCTTTAATTAGAAAGATTTATGAAGCTTATGAAAAATATATTAAAGACATCATTTTTGATAATGGAGATATCATTTTTTATATGAAAAATGGTTCAAAAATATCAACTAAGGAGATGAAAATACCTTTAGAATTAAAAAACTATATTCCCCAAAATATAGAAAATAATATATTCTTCAATTATATATATGGAAAAAATGATCAAGAAATAAATAAGAATTTAGTAAAGATCAATTGGATGCCAAAGTCAAATAATTCTTCTAAATATGTTTATTTTAATAAAAATGCAGGAGCTGCTCCGGCTTTAATAAGGATTAGTCATCAATTAGATAAATTAAGTGATAATAAAAAATATGTTTTAAATGTTGAACTAAATAAAGAAAATAATTATGGGATCACTATCAAATTAAAGAAATTTTATATTTCTAGTATACCGAAAGAAATCATAAAAATCTTCGAACAAAATGATTTTATATGGCTTGGAAGATGGAATTCATCTTATATTAATTATTTTGAATATAGACCAGAGTTTTTTAGGAAATAGATAATCTTTTTTCCATTCTAGTTTTTAGTTTATAATAAATTTCATCCCAAAAACAATTAAATGGGAGAGCACTACAAAGTTCTTCCATATTTTTTATATATTTTTCTAAATCAGAAATCTTTTTATATTCATCAGCTTTATAATATATAGCCTTTCTAAGTTTAAGCTTTAAATCATCTCTGTTATTCCAATAACAAAAATAATTTTTATAAACACTTAATAGTTTAACAATGTTATCTTGAAATATACTATCTTTGAAATTAATGAGCTTATCATAAAATCTTATCATTTTAGGGTCATAATTTGGATTGTATGTTTCCCCAAATTTAGATCTCATTGATAAAATAAATTCATTAACTTCATTAATTTTTAGTAAACTCTTTAAATCATTATCCCAGCCTAAACTTTTAATTAATTTAGCAATTGACTTATCACAGTCTCCTTGAAGAAATATATCATTTTTTCTAGGATTATTTTTTAAATCACCCACCTTCTCCAAATTTATCAAAATCCTAGGAATATCTGATCTAACATTCTTTACTAACGAATTAAAAGGACTAACAGCCAATGAGGTACCGATAACTATCAATAAATCACACTTTACAAAATCTTCTTTTTGTGTAGGAGAATTATTAACTTCTTGACCAAAGAAAACAACATCAGGTTTAAGGACTCCTGAACATTTGTTATTAAATACTTCTTTACAATAAGGAACTTCTCCTTGTTCATAATATTTCTTTAATTTAGATTTGTCACATTTCTTGCCACATTCTAAACATGTTGAAGTAGAAAAGCTCCCATGATATCTAACCATTTTGCTATTTGTTAAACCAACCTTATCTTCTAAACAGTCTATGTTTTGAGTATAGTATTTCAAAAGAATCTTTTTCTGTTCTAATAGTTTAAAGAATAAATGAGTAAGTGTGGGCTTGGCATCAACTATTTTTCCACAAGTGCGAAGTATTTTAAAAAAGTGTTCTGGATATTTTTTAAATTTATTGATTTCGAAAAATTCTTGTTCATTATTGTAAATAGGTGTTTCAAGATTCTTTTCTTGATATCTTTTAACATATTGATAAAGGCCATTTTTACTTCGAAAGTCGGGAATACCTGCATTTACTGATATTCCTGCTCCTGTCATCACTATTATGTTTTTGATTTCTCCGGACTTAATTTTTTCTATCATCGTTTTAATTCCTTTTGTATTTAAGTTAGAATCTGAATTAATTGACTTTTTTAGAATATCATTAACCCATTTTTTATCATTTATTATTTTATCTTCTAATACATATGAGTCTTGTATGGGTTTTTCTACTCTATTAACATCTTTTTGTATGTTGGGAGGAGTTGATATTTGATTTTCCTGATTAATAATAGGATCAACAGAGTTTTGATTTTCATTATCTCCATTATTACAATTATTTATGATTAATACTAATATTGCTAAATATATGAAATTGAATCTTTTGTTATTTTCTTGCATAATATTTTGATTATTTTAACTACAAATATAATAATTTTAAGGCAATAATCAAGTATTCGCCTTTTGATATGTTTTTTTAGTGTTTTGATATTTTTTAATGTGATCTTTTAAATATGCAATCATTTCGGGATGGAACTTTTCTAAATTAACTATATTCAAATTAATTTTTCTATCAATATCATCTACCTGGGTTTGTAAAAGTTTAATTCTTTCTTTTTTTTTTCTATCAATATCATCTACCTGGGTTCCGAAAAGTTTAATTCTTCCTTCTCCTCTTCTGATTTTTTTATTATTTATATTTATTTTCTTACGTTGTAGGCGCTGCAAAAGTCTGGCCTACCTATAAAAAGTTATAAAAAAGGTTTCCTCTCATGAAGTATCTTTTTTAAAATCCATTTTTTAAATTAACGATTCCTGTTATTATTGCCATTTTTATTGCATAGCTCGGTTTACTAT
>JAAGZN010000610.1 GCA_024206165.1 Bacteroidota bacterium | reverse complement strand
CTTGTCCGGCCGCCGGCAGCTTCTGACTGGGGGCCGGGCGGGGTCACGGCGGCTCCAGCAGGCTGGTGGGTCCTATGGGACTGTGAGCCGGCCACCTGCTCCGGAGAGCTGTGTCGGGTGACCGATGCAGATTGTTTGCCGTGGGTGACCAACAGCGGGTGATCCACACGGGTGATCAACGGGTGATCGACATGAGCCAGGATGGTGGCGTTAGAGACCACAGCTATCCGGAGCAGGTGGCCGGCTCACAGTCCCATAGGACCCACCAGCCTGCTGGAGCCGCCGTGACCCCGCCCGGCCCCCAGTCAGAAGCTGCCGGCGGGAGGAGAAGACAAGTTTCACACAGACGTTTTAGGAAAGAGAGAGCCTCCAGAGGAACCCGAGAGGCTGAGAGTGGGGGGATACTGTAGACCCTGGTGTCACTGTCACAATGAGGCACTATGACGCAAGCAACGCATCCTCTAAGTGGGTGAAAACGTGGAAATAGTGATACCAAAAACTTTGGAGGTTCTGTGCAGGGTCTAAATGCAAGTTTAGACCAAAACTCTTTTTATGAAATGTCTAGCCCATGACCCAGTCGACAATCCTCTGAAACAGACCTGTCTGTAAAGTGTCTGT
>JAAGZN010000609.1 GCA_024206165.1 Bacteroidota bacterium | reverse complement strand
CGTTGGATAAATGATTATAATTATGATTTTCCACATCAGAGCCTTAATTATTTAACACCTAATCAATATTATCATAAAGAACTTAAAGTTGCTTTATAAAACTCTCCCATTTTTTTCTTGACTAAAAGGGGTACATTACACCGCAAAGGCATTTCCGCGGATAAGGGGAATAATATTGCTGAAGTCTTGTTGGCACTTTTACCTTATTTCTTAGCTAAGTCATTGGATGAAGAAGAAGTCGTGAAACAAGAAACCTTAGATCTTGTTGAGTTCTTTGGACGAGCGGCTTAATATGTATATTTTTTTATCAGGAAAGTATTTATGACATAATTTCTGGTTAAATTAATATAAAATATTAATTTAACTTCACAAGACAATCTCCTGTTAAAAAATAATTAAATAATATAACATATAAAAATTATACTTACTAAGGAGATTTATATTTTGGACACTTTTATATCTACTATTATTTTTGTAGGCACATATATCTCAATTATTTTGTTTCGTAAATATTCACTGATATTTATTGTATTAGCTCTTTTACTTCTTTATTTTTTTGGTATGAGTTTATCTCATATGCTAAATGGCATAAACTTTAATGTGCTTGGTATTTTTTTAGGCACTATGATTCTTTCAGAATTATTTATTTATTCTGAAGTTCCGGGGTTTTTAGCTAGTAAAATTATGAAACATACTCGAGATGCAACCTCTGCTTTTCTAGCTATTTGTGCACTTTCTGCTTTTATTTCAGCATTTACAGAAAATATTGCAACAGTTTTTATTGTTGCACCACTTGCATTAGAAATTTCTAGGCGTTTGAAAATTAATCCAGCCATATTATTAATTGCTGTTTCTATTTCGAGTAATTTACAAGGGACCTCTACTTTAATAGGTGATGCTCCCAGTATAATTCTAGCTATGAAGACAGGTATGACTTTCAATGACTTTTTTTGGATTCATGGGCGACCAGGAATATTTTTTGCTATTCAAGTGGGTGCTATTGGAGCTTTTATAATTTTATACCTTTTTTTTAAGAAATATAAACAAAAGTGTGAAAGTACAGAGTTACATAAAGTTAAAACATGGATACCAACAATCTTAATGTCTCTCATGACTATTCACTTAGCTATTGAGCCACTATTACCTTTCCATTTTTCTCTTGCAGTAATCTGTCTATTCTGGGGTTTTATTGCACTCACTTGGTATTTTTTTCAAAAAAATGAAAAAATATCTTTAATAAAACAATTAGATTGGCATACTCTTATTTTTTTGATTGGTATTTTTATTTTAGTGCATTCCTTAGCTATTTCAGGAGTTATTAATATCTTGGCGGATACTATTTATACTTTATCCATGGGAAATCCACTAAAAGCTTATGTAATTATTATTTTATTCTCAATCATTATTTCTGCTTTTGTTGATAATATTCCATATACAATTGCAATGATTCCTGTTGCACAAACTATTGCCCTTAAAACAGGGAGTAATAGTTTGTTATTTGTTTATGGTCTTTTAATTGGAACCTGTCTTGGCGGGAATATTACGCCAATTGGCTCAGCAAGTAATGTTGTAACTCTTGGCATTCTTAATAAGAATAATATTAAATTCAAAACTATGGATTTTCTTAAAATAGGCTTACCTTTTACTTTCGTGGCAGTTTTATTCTCTTCAGTATTTATTTGGTTTATCTTTAAGTGAATAAAATGTAAGCATAATATATTTTTCTTAATATACATATTAAGCCGCTCGTCCAAAGAACTCAACAAGATCTAAGGTTTCTTGTTTCACGACTTCTTCTTCATCCAATGATTTAGCTAAGAAATACGGTAAAAGTGCCAACAAGACTTCGGCAATATTATTCCCCTTATCCGCTGAAGGAATAAAGGCAATCATCGGCTTTTTATCCCTCATGACTTCTAACTTATAAAACGCGGCTTTACTCTCTAGATTATCACTTTTTCTTGTTTGATAGTTTTGGTATTCTTGATAGAGATTCCTCAAAACATTCTTTAGAGCTTTCTCATCATGGAGAGATTTATTGATAAAAAGCATCTTCTTATAAAAAAGCTGTTGCTCAATTCCTGATGTTTTCAAGGCATTTTCATGATTCCCATCTTTAAGCTCGGATACTTCATAATTTAATATTCCCCTAATAAAATTACGGATAACCTCTGCGCTGTATGCAGGGATTTTACTTTCCGGAATAGCCCCTGTTTTAATTGATCCTTAAATAACTTTTGCTTATTTTTAGATTTTGCAGAATACTTATCTTGAAAATTTTGATATTCAAAGTTAAGATCCTTAGTTTTGAAGTTCCAGTAAGCATAAAAAAAATATATTATAGATCCAGAAATAGCTATAAAAAACACCAAAGAAAAAGGATTAACAAGCTGTGATGCTAAGATAAGAGCAATAATGCCTAAGCTAAAAATAACAACTTTAAAAATAGCCAATGCAATAAAAGAATTACGACTACCTTTTTTTATTGCTGAAAATGCAGCGCTAGAATTTTCAATAGATTGAAGAAAATAATCTCTTGGTGTTATTTTATCCCTATGATTAATCAACTCATCATTTTTGTAAGCGATATCTTTATTTAATAAAGCCCTACTATTTAATATTTTGGATTGATTCAACCTCTCTAATAATAATTTTTTCCATAATAAAGATTCAGCCATATTTTTAGTAAGCACAGCATTATTTTCATCTATAGGGATACCAATTTTAGGATTAAACCCTTGCAAACTTACTTTTTCTTTATCCACAGCATTTTCCTGTCTCTGTTTGGCTATTGTTTCAATATTCCTGACGAATAATTTCATGTTATTAAAAAATATTTTGTTCTCAGCTTCAATAATATGGTTTGCTTCTCTTGCTTCAGATAAATGTTTAAATTTTGGATAGAGCTTCCTACTCCATAACCAATATAGCTTTGTATTATTTGAAATACCTAAATTAAAACTATCCTGATTATCATTTAAAGCTTGGATATGCTCCTGATTTTTTTTTGATATTTTTAGATATATCTCAGAATCATTCTTAAGGAATGCTTGAAATAAAGATAGTCTAGAAAACATTTCCTTTTCATAATATAGATACGTATTATTCTCTTTAAGCTTTAAGTTATTCAATGTATAGTTATATAATAATGCCTCTTTATATATAAGAAAAGAAACTAAACTATTAAATAATTTTATAGCTTGCTTAAAATAAATTGAAATTTCAAAATCCTCTTCATCCAAATCATAAAGACTTAAAATATTATATAACCTATTTCTCAAATCTAAGGCTTCTTTAGAAACAAGAGAATGTGCTATATATTGATTTAATGTTACTATTTTTCCATCATCCATTTTAACTTTAGTCGATATAAACATCTTCTGTTTTATATGTCTCTCGAAAAAAGCATATTCTTCATTCTTACTTATAATCGGCAACACTTCATCAAGTTCATATTTTTGCTCAATGTCTTTATCATCAAAGGAAATCACATTATCAATATCCAAACCATATCCTGATAATAAATATGATTTCGGCTCATCCTTATACCCCGTATCTATACTTCCCATGACCTGAATTTGAAGTTTATCACTTTCAAGAGCTTTATTTTCAGTCGTTAATGCTATTTCTTCTTTGAGTTCCTCTAAAGCCCATACATCACTTTCACTCTCTAAATAATAGCGAGCTATTTTCTGCCATGCCCAATTTTCAGGCGTATCTGATAAATCACCAAAAATCTCCTCAAAATGAAGTCGATGATACTCATCCGCTAAAACAGCCTCATGTGCCTCAGAATCACTCAAATTATATTCAACTTTTTTAAAATATTCATAGATTTCATGAAATATTGTAAAATCAAATTTAGACATATTAAAACTATTATCGGATAATAAGAAATCCAGACTCTTTAAAATATTCCCTCATAAACATAAGCTAAAATCACCTTCCCGTTGCAATAAAGTCGCATTATTTTCATTTTTATCACCAGTAATTTTGTATATTTTAAGATAGTCATAGATACTATTTTCTGAACTT
>JAAGZN010000608.1 GCA_024206165.1 Bacteroidota bacterium | reverse complement strand
TTTCATCCACTCAGTAGTGTTCAGGGGGCAATACTAGGCAATAATAGCTTTAAAAAACACATGACATCACATAAAAACCTTCCTTTAATTACAGCCCAAAATTGGAAAAAAGCCTGATGGTTAACCAATAGTTTTGGTAAAACTTGGCCAAAAATAAACTGTTCCAAATAGGCTTTTCATCCATTCAGGAATGTTCAGGGGGCAATACTAGGCAATAATAGCCTTAAAAAAACACATGAAATCACATAAAAACTTTCCTTCAAAAACAGCCCAAAATTGGGAAAAAGCCTGATGGTTGGCCCATGGTTTTGGCAAAAGTTGGCCGGAAATGAACGGTTCCAAATAGCCTTTTAATCCACTAGTGAGTGTTCAGGGAGCAATACTAGACAATAATAGCCTTAAAAAACACATGAAATCACATAAAAACTTTCCTTCAAAAACAGCCGAGAATTGGAAATAAGCCTAATGGTTAACCCATGGTTTTGGTAAAACTTGGCCAAAAATAAACTGTTCCAAATAGGCTTTTCATCCACTCAGGAATGTTCAGGGGGCAATACTAGGCAATAATGGCCTTAGAAGACACATGAAATCACATAAAAAGTTTCCTTCAAAAACAGCCCAAAATTTGGAAAAAGCCTGATGGTTAGCCCATGGTTTTGGCAAAAGTTGGCCAAAAATAAACGGTTCCAAATAGGCTTTTAATCCACTCAGGAATGTTCAGGGGAAAATACTAGGCAATAATAGCCTTAAAAAACACATGAAATCACATAAAACTTTCCTTCAAAAACAGCCCAAAATTGGGAACAAGCCTGATGGTTAGCCCATTGTTTTGGCAAAAGTTGGCCAAAAATAAACGGTTCCAAATAGGCTTTTAATGCACTCAGGAA
>JAAGZN010000607.1 GCA_024206165.1 Bacteroidota bacterium | reverse complement strand
ATAGTAAGCCGAGCTATGCAATAAAAATGTCAATAATAACAGGAATCGTTAATTTTAAAAATGGGTTTTAAAAAGATTCCTCATAAGAGGAACTCATTTTTATAACTTTTTCTAGGTAGGCCTGACTTTTGCAGTGCCTCCAAAGTTTAAAGCTAAGATTAAGAAATTAAAAATAGTAATTGTTACTGAATACTTTAAATTGGGATTAGAAAATTATTTATAAGTTTGAATTAAATAAAGAATATCTAAAATCATTAATTTAATATAAAATTATTATAAATATTTTAAGCAGCTTAAATATAATTTTCTGAATCCCATAATTTTAAAAAATTTCATTTTTAGTGAAGAAGAAATCCATTTCATTTGCTGCATTTTCATCAGAGTCAGAACCATGAATAGCATTCTCATCTATAGATTTACCAAATTTATGTCTTATAGTACCTTCTTGAGCTTCAGCTGGATTAGTTGCTCCAATTAAATTTCTAAAACTTTTAACAGCATTTTCTTTGCTTAATATCAGAGGCATTATAGGACCTGCAGACATATATTTACAAAGATCATTATAAAAAGGTTTATCTTTATGGACATTATAAAATTTTGAAGCATCATCAAAACTCATTTTAGTTAGTTTCATAGCATTTACTCTGAATCCCTTTTTTTCAATCATAGCAGTTATTTCTCCAATATGGTTATCTTTAACCGCAGAAGGTTTTATAATAGCAAATGTTTTGTTTCCAATCATAATATATTTAGTTAGTTAAATGTTTAGTTTTTTAAATTGCCTAATAAATTTAATATTATTTTCTGTAAATAATCTAAGATCATTAATTTTATATTTTAACATAGTAATTCTTTCAATACCCATGCCAAAAGCAAAACCAGAATAGATTTTTTTATCAATTTTGCAATTATCCAATACATTTGGATCTATCATTCCTGTTCCTCCAATTTCTACCCATCCTGTATATTTACAAATTTTACAACCTTTTTGATTACATATTATACATGAGATATCAACTTCTGCACTTGGCTCTGTAAAAGGAAAATAGGAAGGTCTCAATCTTATTTTAACATTTTTGCCAAATAGTTCTTTTGCAAAATAATATATTGTCTGTTTGAGATCTTTAAAACTTACTTTTTTATTTATATAAAGAGCTTCTATTTGATGAAATATACAATTAGACCTTGCAGATATAGCTTCATTTCTATAAACTCTTCCTACCGATATGGTTCTTATTGGAGGAGTAGTATTTTCCATTTTTCTAATTTGAATAGAAGAGGTTTGAGTTCTTAATACAAAGTCTTTATCAATAAAAAAAGTATCTTGCATTGCTCTAGCAGGATGATTGGGAGGAATATTAAGAGCTGTAAAATTATGCCAGTCATCTTCAATTTCAGGTCCATCACTTAAATTAAAACCTATTTTTTGGAATATTTGTATTAAAGAATTAGTTACTATTGATAAAGGATGTTTGCTACCAAGTTTTTCTAAAGGTGGCAAAGTTAGATCTTCTTTTATATCAGATATTGTAGATATTTCTAAATATTGAGATAATTCAAGAAGCTTTTGTTTTGCTAAATGTTTAATTTCATTTATCTTTTGACCTATATTTTTTTTATCCTCATTTGAAGAATTTTTTAAAATATTCATCAATTCTGATATAATGCCTTTCTTACTTATATATTTTAATCTATATATTTCTAATTCTTCTTTATTATCTGCTTTTGAGTCTGCAATTTCTTTTTTTATTATTTCCAGATCATATTTCATTTTAATTTAATTTATATTTTAAACTCTAATTTAAACAAATTATCATTAAATAGTGCTATTAATGATAATTTTCTCTTTTTTTTATTTGATTAATAATTTTTTTTTATCTTCATGATAAATAAATCTAAATCGAGATTTATTTATTTAGTTTAAATATAATTTAATAATTAAAAAATTATATTTTTGTTGTTTAATTAAAATAGATATAATATGAAATTTTTTTATAAAACTTTAATGTTTTTGACTTTAATAAATTGTACACAATTTAAAAAAAATCTTTGAAAAATCTTTATCCCTATTGAGTTTTTATTTTACAACACTCTCAGTATGAGACTTTAGAAAAGTTAAAATTACCATTTTAAAATCGTAAAAACAGGTTATATGACCCTGTAGGCTGCTCCGAAAAGCCAAGTGTATAATAATAAAAATTTGGAAATCAATAGTTTTTTTTATAACATTCAATACGCTTACTATAAATAATTAATTGTATATCATCATGAAAAATAATTTTTACAGGTTTAATTTAAGAATAATAATTATAATGTTTCTAATATTTTGTAATCCGAAACCAACTAAAAGTGGAAGCGATAATAATATTGATAAAGGACAAAATTTATTAAATAGTGATAATAATTCGCAAAATTCATTAGATAATAGTTCCTCTAATAAAAATGATTTGCAAGATTTGTTAGAAAATAGTGATAATAATTTGCAAAATTCATTAGATAATAGTTCCTCTAATAAAAATGATTTGCAAGATTTGTTAGAAAATAGT
>JAAGZN010000606.1 GCA_024206165.1 Bacteroidota bacterium | reverse complement strand
TTACAACGTTTTAGAGCAAACGGAATTGGTTTATACCATGCGAAAGGCGTGTTTTATAAGAAATGGAGGTGAAGTATTATTGCGGGGCTAAGTTTTGACTATGTTTATCGGGAACTTCAAGAAACCCTTGATGTAATAAGTTCTAGGCTGTTCCTATGGACAAAACTGTTATAAAACATATGTTTACAACGTTTTACAGCAAACGGAATCGTTTTATTCCATGCGAAAGGCATACTTTTTAAGAAATTGAGGTGAACTCTTATTGCGGGTCTGAGGTTTCACTAAGTTTCATGGGGAGCTATAAGAAACCCTCGGTTTAATAAATTCTAGGCTATTCCCATGGACAAAACTGTTATAATACGTAGGTTTACAACGTTTTAGAGCAAACGGAATTGTTTTATTCAATGCGAAAGGCGTACTTTTTAAGAAATTGAGGTTAACTCTTATTGTAGGGCTAAGTTTTCACTAAGTTTCATGAAAAACTATAAGAAACCGTTGAAGTAATAAGTTCTACGCTGTTCCCATAAACAAAACTGTTGTAATACGTTTGTTTACAACGCGTTAGAGCAAACAGAACCGTTTTATTCCATAGGAAATGCGTAGTTTAAAAGAAATTGAGGTGAACTCTTATTACGGGGCTAAGTTTTCACTAAGTTTCATGGGGAACTATAAGAAACCGTT
>JAAGZN010000605.1 GCA_024206165.1 Bacteroidota bacterium | reverse complement strand
ATAGTAAGCCGAGCTATGCAATAAAAATGTCAATAATAACAGGAATCGTTAATTTTAAAAATGGGTTTTAAAAAGATTCCTCATAAGAGGAACTCATTTTTATAACTTTTTCTAGGTAGGCCTGACTTTTGCAGTGCCTCCTAAGTAAATCATAATTAAAATCATAATATTTCAATATAAATCATTGAGAATTATTTAATTATTAAAATTCTCTTTGTTTTAAAATGGATATTTCTCTTTGTTCAATATGTGAATAGCAAAATATATAGCAAATTGAGTTAATTAAATAATATCATAATTTATGACCAAAACTTTATATTTTTAATTTTATATCATTGTATAATAATTAATAGATAATCAAATTCTTATATTTTTTGTATTATACAATAATATTTGATAGATTTAGGGCAAGCTTTTTTGGAATATGCGATAATGGTTGTATTCTAAAAATAAAAAAGAAGAACAGATGGGGCAAAATTGTCCCTTTTTTTATGTTTAAAACTATAAAATAAAAAGATAATGGACAGTGATAAACTGGTAGAATCATTTGCAGAATTTGCTAAAGCTAAAAAGATAGATCGGCCAATTGTCATTAAAATTTTAGATGATGTTTTTAGGACAATAATCAAAAAGAAATTTGATACAGATGAAAATTTTGATATCATCATCAATTTAGATAAAGGAGACCTACAAATATGGAGATTTAGACAAATTGTTTCAGAAGACTCAGAAGAATTAGGAGAACCTGATAAAATAAGTATTTCAGAAGCAAGAAAAATTGAACCGGATTTTGAAATAGGCGAAGAAGTTGCTGAAGAAATCAATATTAATAATTTTGGAAGAAGAGTTATTTCTATTGCAAAACAAACATTACTCCAAAAAATTAAAGATTTAGAAAAAGATACAATCTATAAAAAATATGCTTCTTTAGAAGGAGAAATTATATCAGCAGAAGTTCATCAAGTTCTTACTAGAGAAACTGTATTGATTGATGAAGAAAATAATGAATTAATTTTACCTAAATCTCAACAAATATCTAAAGATAGATATAAAAAAGGAGAATTAGTCAAAGCCGTGGTAGATCATATAGAACTTCATGGCAGGCTTCCTAAAATAATACTATCAAGAACTACACCTATATTTTTAACTAAATTGTTAGAAAACAATGTTCCGGAAATTACAGATGGATTGATAACTATAAAAAAAGTTGTTAGAGAACCTGGAGAACGAGCTAAAGTTGCTGTAGAGTCTTATGATGAAAGAATTGATCCTGTTGGAGCTTGTGTTGGAATGAAAGGTTCTAGAATATATAATATTGTTAGAGAGCTAAAAAATGAAAATATTGATATAATTAATTATACAGATAACCTTAATCTTTATATCTCAAGAGCTTTAAATCCCGCTAAAATTAATAGCATACAAGATGATGATGATAGAATATCAGTATATTTAAAACCAGATCAAGTTTCTCTAGCAATTGGTAAAGGAGGACAAAATATAAAATTAGCAAGTAAATTGATCGGTAAAGAAATTGATGTTTATAGAGAAATAAATGATGAAGATGATATAAACATTTATGAATTAAAAGATCAAATTGATAGTCATGATTTAGAAAAGCTAAAACAGGAAGGATTAGTAAGCGCAAAAAAAATATTGAATGCCTCTAAAGATGAGATTGTTAAGAGTACTGGTATAGATATTGAAGTTATTGACAAAATTTACAATTTACTTGAAGAAGAATTTAAAAACTCAAAAAGTTAAAAAATTCTCTGCAAAAATTAATAATTTAAATACATTTATCAATTATATTTAAAATAATATAAATTTAATATGAGACTGAGTCAAGTAGCAAGAAAATTAAACGTTGGAACAGCTTCTATAATATCCTATTTAGAAAAAAAGGGGTTTTATATAGAAAATAAACCTAATTCAAAGATTTCTCAAGAACAATTTAAAGTTTTAGAAAATGAGTTTGCAGAATCTGCTACAGATAAAAAAGAAGCTTCGGGAGTGGCAATTGGTGAAGTTTATCATAATCTACCCAAACAAAAACCAAAAAAAAGTTTTGAAAAAAAATATGTCACTGAGATCCCAAAATTACAAGGTATAAAGAAAGTTGGAAAATTAGATATTCGTGAAAAACCTAAACCACCTATTAAAGAAAAAATCTCTCATAAAAATAAAGAAGAAGTAATTAAATTAGAAAATATTGCTCCAAAACAAAAGAAAGAAGAAAAACAAGAAAAACAAGTTGAAAAGGTAGAATTAGAAGTTGAAGAATTAAAAGGATTGACAGTTGTAGGTAAAATGGAATTACCTAAAGAAATAAAAAAACAAAAAATAAAAAATGAAGTAAAAACAAAGAAAAAATTTCTTCAAGTAGCTTCTTCAGATACTCAATCTTCTATTAAAACTAACAAAAATAAAAATTTTTATAAAAATAAATCACAAAATAGAAATAAAAATTTTACTAAAAGAAATTTAAAAAAACCTTTACAACCTTCAGAAAAAGATATAAAAGAACAAATTAAAGCAACTTTAGCTAAATTGAGTTCTAAAGCAGTTGAATCAACAAATAGAGCAAAATATAGAAAAGAAAAAAGAGCTGCTATTGCTGAAGCCAAAGAAGTAAAAAAAATAGAAGCAGAAAAACAATCTAAAGTATTAAATGTTACTGAATTTATTTCTACTGGAGATTTAGCCTCAATAATGGATGTAACAGTTCAAGAAGTATTAGCTAAATGTTTGGAATTAGGTATTCTTGTTTCTATAAATCAACGCTTGGATGCTGAAACTATAACAATTATAGCTGATGAATTTGGATATGATGTTAAATTTAAGACTTTAGAAGAAAATACTGAAGAAGAAGAAGAAAAAGATAAGCCTGAAGATTTAAAAGAAAGAGCTCCTATTGTAACTGTTATGGGACATGTTGACCATGGAAAAACTTCTTTATTAGATTATATTAGAAATTCTGAAATTACTAAAGGAGAAGCTGGTGGTATTACTCAACATATTGGAGCTTATGATGTTAAAACAGGAAGTGGCAAAAGGGTGGCATTTTTAGATACTCCTGGTCATGAAGCTTTTACTGCTATGAGAGCTAGAGGAGCACAAATTACGGATATTGTTATTATTGTTGTTGCTGCTGATGATAATGTCATGCCACAAACCAAAGAAGCTATTAATCATGCTCAGCTTGCTAATGTTCCTATGGTGATTGCAATTAATAAAATTGATAAGCCTGATGCTAATCCAGAAAAAATTAAAGAAGAGCTTTCTCAAATTAATGTTTTAGTAGAAGATTGGGGTGGAAAATATCAATGTCAAGAAATTTCTGCTAAGACAGGAAAAGGGATTGATGAACTTTTAGAAAAAGTATTATTAGAAGCTGAACTTTTAGAACTTAAAGCTAACCCTAACAAAAAAGCTATTGGTAGTGTCTTAGAGGCTTCTTTAGATACTGGACGTGGGTATCTTTCTACTTTTATGGTTCAGGCTGGTACTTTATTTATGGGTGATACAATTTTAGCAGGATCTTATTTTGGAAAAGTTAAAGCAATGTTTGATCATCATGGTAATAAATTAAAAAAAGTTTTACCTTCAACTCCAGTTCAAGTTCTTGGGCTTAATGGAGCTCCACAATCTGGTGATAAATTTAAAGTCATGGATTCCGATAAGGAAGCTAGAGATATTTCTTTAAAAAGACAACAAATAAAAAGAGAACAGCAAATTAGAACTAAAAAGCATATTACCTTGGATGAAGTAAGTAAAAGATTGGCTCTTGGTAACTTTCAAGAATTAAAACTTATTATTAAAGGTGACTTTGATGGTTCTGTAGAAGCATTATCTGATTCTTTATTAAAATTATCTACTGAAAGTATCAAAATTAATATTATTCAAAAAGCTGTTGGTGCAATAACTGATTCTGATGTCCTTCTTGCTTCTGCTTCTGATGCTGTAATCATAGGTTTTCAAGTAAGACCTTCTGGTAGTGCTAGAAAACTTGCTGAAAAGGAAGGTATTGATATTAGATTATATTCTATCATTTATGATGCTATTAATAATATTAAGGATGCAATGGCTGGAATGGTTGTTCCTGAGACTAAAGAAGTAGTTTTAGGTAATGCGGAAGTAAGAGAAATATTTAAAATTTCTAAAATTGGAACTATTGCCGGTTGTTATGTGACTGATGGTATTATTAACAGAAATAACTCTGTTAGACTTATTAGAGAAGGTATTGTTACTTATACTGGTAATATCAAACAGCTTAAAAGATTTAAAAATGATATTCAAGAAGCTAAAACTGGATTTGAATGTGGTATTAGCATAGAAAATTTTAATGATATTAAAGTTGGAGATGTTATTGAAGCTTTTGGGGAAGAGAATGTTGAAAATAAATCATAAATCATACTTTTTAAAACCTATTAAAATTTAAACTTTTTAAAATCTAAATAATATATCTGAAATATCTTGATTAAATAATTTTATACCGATTATGAGAATAGTTTCAAATGAAGGTATTGCTACTAAAGAATAGTTTTGGTAAATTTGTATATTCACCAAAGCAAAAAATACAAATGATAAACAAACAATGCCCTAAATGCCATCATAATGTATGCACAAAAGATGGAAAGGCAAAAGGAAAACAACGTTAT
>JAAGZN010000604.1 GCA_024206165.1 Bacteroidota bacterium | reverse complement strand
GTCTGTCTCTCCACTTTGCTAACGCATCGTTACGTTCCATCCTCACGCTCATTCCTTTTTTTCCCTTTAAATCCCAATAAGGCCTTGCTGCGCAAAAATAATAAAAAAGGGAAAAAACCATTCGCAGAATCGATGCTCACCTGCGATCGCACCTTCAATTTTTATAAGACAAAGCTTATAAAAATTACGGAAAAAACGCTTGTAACCAAGCTTCCATTTTTCCTGAAGGTGCTCAATTCGCTTTAGGTTCGCTATGCTCCCATAAATGGAATTATTTATTTAACGCAGGAAAGTTAATATTTTTTTCTTTTGAATAAAGAATACATTTTCATTATGGCCGAAAAAAGAATAATTTTCAAATTAACAATAACCATCGGCCAAAGATTTTCAAATAGAAAGTACATCTTTGCTTCCGCACAATATAATTCTGATTTTTTATGTGATTCTGAGGTGTTTGGATCCTCAATTTCTATGAGAAAGGATTTGATTTATTCAAATAATAAGCATTTCGTTTTTTCTCATATAAATCGAGGCTGAAAATTAGCTATTAACTAAAGGGATGCTTTATTTTTAACTCTTTAACAAATCAGAAAGATTATCCTTCATTTTCTTTTTGGAAATAGCGATATCAATCATTTTCAAAAGTGCTTTTCTTTCATCACCTTCAAGCTCATCAATGAGTTTTATTTTTTCAAGTAAAGGCATATTAATTTCCTCTTCTTTGGAATTAGTTTTAAAAAATTCAGAAATAGAAACTTCAAAAACAGATGCTAATTTTTCTAAACTAGAAATCAAAGGTTCTACTCTTCCATTTTCAATTCGACTAAACTGACCTTGAGGGATATTAGAAGCAATGGCAACTTCTTTTTGAGAAAGTTTTTTTATGTGTCTGATTCGTTTAATATTTTTAGAAATTATATCCGTTATACCCATAATGCTTGCATAAATATACCTCCAAGATAATAAATATGCATACATATTACAATTAGGCAAAAAAATATTTGGATATATATACTTCGCGGCATATATTTATGAAAAGAAAAATATCTGGCATAACACATAAATAAATTTTTTATGCAATCATATCAAGAAAAAGAAAGATATCTAACGATTCAAAGTAGGGGAAGAACTACAAGATGGAGTCATAATAAGAGAATAGAAATTCCAGAGATAAGAATAAATGGACTCTGGTTAGCAGAACAAGGATTTTATCCAAAGAATCAAATAAAAATAATAGTTAGAAAAGAAGTATTAGTAATCCAACCAATAACAAGCAATGTATATGAATAAAGAAGTACACAACAAACGAACAAAATTAACCTCTGTAAAGCGTAAGGGCAAAAAACAGACAGTTCAATTAAGAATGTCCGGCAGGTTCTTAGAAGAAAACGGCTTTAAGAAAGATGAAACAGTAGATATTCTTGTAAGAGAAGACCTATTGATCATTCAACCATTAAAAAATATATTATGACTATTCAAGAAATCAAAGAAAGGTTACATCTAAATGAAGTGTTAAATTATTATGGTTTATCACCAAACAAAAACAAAATGCTGAACTGTCCATTTCATGAAGACAAAACACCCAGCATGCAAATCTATGAAGAAACAAATACAGCCTATTGTTTTTCCAGCAACTGTCAATTACATGGTAAAAGCATAGATCAAATAGATTTTATAATGCATAAAGAAAGTCTAACAAAGCACGAATCCATAGAAAAAGCAAAGCAAATAGCAGGAATAATAGAAACTCCAAAACAAAAAAAAGAAGATCTAGAAGAAATATTTCAAGTATTAAGAAAAAACTTAATTCGAAGCTCCAAAGCTCAAAAATATCTAAAAGAAAGAAACCTAAGTGAGATAAATGAAATAGGGTATAACTACAGGACAGTAAAAGAATTAAGAGATTGCATAGTTTTTCCACTAAAAAACAAAGAAAACAAAACAGTAAGTTTTTATGGAAGAAATATAAATAATAACAGAAATGGACGTCATTATTATACAACAAATCGCAGAGGGTTATATCCTAATTATCCATCTTCAAATGTAAAAACGTTAATATTAACAGAAAGCATAATAGATGCAGTCTCAATAAAACAGAATACAAATTATGAATTACTTGCACTATATGGCACAAATGGATTAACAAAAGAACATATACAAGCAATATCTTCATTAAAAAATCTAAAAGAGATAATATTTTTTTTAGATGGAGATGAAAGTGGCAAATCAGCAGTAGATAAATATAGTAAAAGCCTAAATCAAATATTGCCAGAGATAATAATAAGTAAAGTAAATATTCCAGAAGGAGAAGATCCAAACAGCCTAATCCAATCGCATGAAAAAGAAATACTAAATCATTTAATAAAAGAAAGAAAAATAATATATCAATCAGAAGAAACTGAAAAATCAAAGAATTTATGCCTTCAGAGAAATAAAAAACTAGACACAAGAGATGGAAATTACATAAAGTATATAGATAAGAATGTGGAGCTAGTAATACTAGGAGGCATAAATCTTTATCCATTAGATAGATTAAAAGTGACATTAAAGATTAACAAATCAGATAGTTATAATCCTTTACATAGAATAAGAGATAATCTAGATTTATATAGTTCAGCTCAAACAGAAAAATTGATTAAACAAATAAGTGAACGATTAGATATAAGTACAAAAGAGTTACAAATAATAATAACAGAATTAACAGAAGAATTAGAAAATTATAGAGAAGAACAAATAAATAAACAAAAACCAGAGAAGATAAAGAAAAGAGAACTATCCTTTAAAAGGAAAGAAAAAGCAATAAACTGGTTAAAAAAAACAAACTTGTTACAAAGAACAAATGAATTAATAGGCCAAAGTGGAGTAGTTGGGGAAGAGATAAACAGGTTATTAATGTATTTAATATTTACTTCCAGACTAAGAGAACAGCCCTTACATATAATAAGTCTAGGATCAAGTGGGACAGGAAAAACGTATTTACAAGAAAAAATAAGTCAATTAATTCCAGAAGAGCATAAATTAGAAATTACAACATTAAGTGAAAATGCACTTTATTACTTCGATCAGACAGAATTAAAAAACAAATTAGTTCTAATAGAGGACTTAGACGGAGCTCAAGACGAAAAAATATTATATGCATTAAGAGAATTAATGAGCAAAAAGCAAATAACAAAAACAATTCCGATAAAAGATGCAAAAGGAAATTTAAAGACAATAACCTTACAAGTAGAAGGTCCAATCTCATTAGCAGGGACAACAACAAGAGAAAAACTATATGAAGATAATGCAAACAGATCCATATTGATTTATCTGGATAATAACAAAAAGCATAAAGAATCCATAATGGATTATCAAAGGAAACTAAGTTCAGGAAAAATAAACAAATCAAAAGAAGAAGAAATCAAAGAATTTATAAAAGATATTCAAACAGTTCTAAAAAATATAAAAGTAATCAATCCTTATGCAGAACAGCTAAAAATTCCAGAAACAGACTTCAAGCCATTAAGAACCAATGCCCATTATCTGAATTTTATAGAGGTCATCACATTTTATAAACAATATCAAAGAAAAATAAAATTAGATGAAAATGGAGAAAAATATATAGAAACCACATTAGAAGATATAAAAGAAGCAAATAGTCTATTGAAAGAAGTTCTTTTATCCAAAAGTGATGAATTAACAAAGGCTTCAAGGAACTTTTTGGAGATGATAAAAGCTTATTTAGCAAATCATCAAAAAGAGACATTTTATAGTAAAGAGTTGAGAATAGAGTATAGAATAAACCCAAATACACTCAAGAGATATTTAAGAGAACTAAGATTATATGGATATTTAAAAATCATAGGAGGAACCTCATCAAAAGGCTATGAATATGAATTAGAAGGAATAGAAAGCTATGACAAATTAAAAAAAGAGATAACAAATGCCTTAGAACGAGCTTTAAAAGTAATATCAGTGGGTCAGTGGGTAAGTAGTGGGTCAGTAGCAAAAATGACCCACTGAATCAATGAATATATCTCAAAAACGTAGAAAAATGATAGTGGGTCAGAAAAATTTCAAAATGCAAGGCACCCCTTTTTTTAAAGAACAGCTAGAAAAGATGGAAGAGTATCTAATCAGATTAGGCTACTCAGAAGAAACAATAAAAAGCTATATCAAAAACCTAAAATATTTTTTCAATTGGATAATAAAAGAAAAAGTTAAAAACCTTGATCAAACAACAATCGATCAATATCTACAATATTTACACAAAAAAGCAATAACAAGTAAAACGATCCAGACAAAGTACAATGTAATAAGACACTATGATAAATATTTAGAAAAGACCAAAAATCAGAAGGTAATAACCAAACCATTATACTTACAAGATATAAATCTTCCAAAAAGCTCAGAAATACTAACTATAAAAGAAATCAAAAAACTATATGATGTAATAGAAGAAACAATCATAGGCCTAAGAGATAGAGCATTATTGTCTTTATATTATGGTTGCGGATTAAGAAACAGAGAAGGAACGATGATAAGATTAGAAGATATAGATTACAAAAGAGAAATCATAGAAATAAAACCCAGCAAAAATTATCAAAATAGATTTATCCCCCTAAGTATCAAAGTAAAAGAAGACCTTTATAGATATCAAACTCAAAGTAGACCATACATAATAAATAAGAAGACAAGTATATTTTTATTGAATAATCAAGGAAAGCCTGGAACTACTACAACGAATCGAAGAATATTCAATAAGTTAGCAGAAAAAGCAGGAATAAATAAACCTGTTACATTGCATATGTTAAGACATAGTTTAGGAACACATTTATTATCTCAAGGAATGCAATTAGAACAAATAAGCCAATTATTAGGTCATAAAAGTTTAGATACAACACAATTATATACTCAAATACCAACTAAAAAATGGAAAATCTGAATCAATACCTATCAAGAAAATGTTTTACAGAAAAAACAATAAAAGAAATACAAAGAACAATAAAGAATTACACAAATTGGTTAGAAACAAAACTTCTTACAATACAAGATGCTAACTATCAAGATATACTAAATTATATAGGTCATCTCCAAAGTCTGAAATATAAAAAAATTAGCATAAATATAATCCTGAAACACTTAGAGCATTATTATAAATACAAAGATTTAGATAATCCAGCTTTAGGACTTAGATTGATAGGAATAACACAAAATAAACCTAATTTATTTTCAATTGAAGATTTAGACAAGATATATGATATATATAAATCAAAAGAAATAGGTACTTATAAAGAAACAGATAAATTAATATTAGGATTAATAATTTATCAAGCATTGGATATTCAAAGTATACTTAATTTAAAAACCACAGATATAAATCTAAAAAAAGGCGAAATAATAGCCAATCCTAAAACAAGAAGAGGTCAAAGCAGAATAATAAAACTAGAACCCCATCAAATCTTGCCATTGAATTATTATATCGAAAATATACATAAATCATATAAAAATAATCTCTTTACAGATAAAGAAAGAACATTAATAAATCAACTTCAGTATATCACTAAAAGATTAAAAAACCAGTTAAAAGAAAATGAAATAAACCTAAAAAGCCTAAATCAACTAAGGCAAAGCCGATATGCGATCTGGTATAAACAACATGGAATAAGAAAAGCTCAATATCTAGGAGGCTTTAAAAGTGCTTACACAATCCAGAAGTATGCCAATTTAGATATAGAAGATCTGAAAAGTGCGATAGAAAAATTTCATCCATTGGGTTAAAGTTGCTATATTGGAGTTGTGATTGGGAGTAAAAGCAGTGAAAACGTAGGCGACCC
>JAAGZN010000603.1 GCA_024206165.1 Bacteroidota bacterium | reverse complement strand
TCACCTGATGATCACCTGATGATCACCTGATGATCACCTGATGATCACCTGATGATCACCTGATGATCACCTGATGGTCACCTGATGATCACCTGATGATCACCTAATGATCGCCTAATGATCACCTGTACACCTGATGATCACCTGATGATCCCAAAAGTCCAAAAATCCAAAAGTCCAAAAGTCTGAATTTTCCCCTTAGTCAGTCAGTCAGTCAGTCAGTGACATGCCTGATTACTAGAGATGCTAGCGCATCTAAAAATTACTTTTTCATCCAAAACTGGTCAAAAACCGCAGTATTTGGCTGCCATAAAATATTATCTGCAACACGAAACAGGAGGTAGCTAAAATTTGTGCATAGTAAAAGGTCCATTTTTGGTTTCTGGCATCAATGTGGGACATCAAAGCTGCAATATGAGCCATCAGGGGCACATTTGTCCCTTGTAATTGCGGAGATACGGTCAATTAGCCATGAGACGTCACTTGCCGTCAAAGATCTGAAAATCACAGCTTCTTTAGGAAAAGTGGATTTTTCTAATAAAATTTGAACATTTTCTGGGCCAACCAAAGGATCTACTGTTCACCTATGACCATGTGGTGAATGTGTGCAGAAAAAAACCGGGACAATCTAAATGAAAGTATTACTTGGGGCCACCTTTACCTTGAAATCAGGGTTCTGTCATCAAAAATAGGCGGTGTGACAGAAAGG
>JAAGZN010000602.1 GCA_024206165.1 Bacteroidota bacterium | reverse complement strand
GTTCTTGATGCTTTGCAGGGCGATTGCTGTACTTTTGGCTCAAATTCAGGCTGCTTTTCTGAGCTTATCGAAAGCCAAAGTATTAGGCCTATTCGTCTTCGTGTATATTCGTCATGTGAGATTTGAGTATATTACGCCCTAGATCAGCAAAATGATCTAAATCGACTTAAATCGTACACAAAAAGCGTTTCCAGGGCTTTGTTGCAGTTTTCAAACGCTCTCAAGAAGTTTTGATAGCGTGCCCGAGTCGCCCGACTTTTCGTCTGAGCATCATACCAAAACCGAAAAGTCGGGCAACTCGGGCAAATTTTTAAAAAGGCAGACTAGTGCAATAAAAAGGCAGTATAAGACAGTTGGAAAGGTTCTTGATGCTTTGCAGGGCGATTGCTGTACTTTTGGCTTGAATTCAGGCTGCTTTTCGGACTTTTTGCACTTAAGAGTATTAGGCCTATTCGTGTGTATTCGTCTTGTTAGGTTTGAGTATATTACGACTTTGACATCAGTTATATGATCTAAATGGTCATAATTCG
>JAAGZN010000601.1 GCA_024206165.1 Bacteroidota bacterium | reverse complement strand
CTTTAACCAACGACTGACCCCAAACAAATCTAGAAAAAAATCAAACTAACATTTGTACCCTGAGTATACCAGTTCTCGTCTGATCATTGAAGTCAAGAAGGGTCGGGCCATGTCAGTACTTGAATGGTCGACAGCCTAGGAACACATGGCGTTGTAGGCTTTATTTTTTAATTTTCTAGGCTATATCTTTTTATCGACAAATGGTTATCTGTCAGGATAAACAAACTAACCGTGACTTTTTTGCAGGAACTAATAAACTCCAACTACTGCAATACTAGGCCGGGGATAGCAGATTTCGTCTTGGAACTGATGGTTGTATGTCGACGGTTCTATGATCTTGGAGACTTTATTTCCATATATCCATTCAATCTCATTCGATATGAATGCAAGTCCTAAAAGGATAAGGAAGGCAGACATCTCGTTAATGATTTTTACAGTTTACTATGCCTATGGCCATACCACCCTGAGTATACCAGTTCTCGTCTGATCATTGAAGTCAAGAAGGG
>JAAGZN010000600.1 GCA_024206165.1 Bacteroidota bacterium | reverse complement strand
GTTATAAAGTTGTATTAGAAATTATTTTTTATATTGCTATCAATTAGCGGCTATATCAGCCCCATTGGTAAATCAGATCAAAATTTTGGTCTCATTTACTAATGGGGCTTTTTTTATTTATACACAATTTAGTTTTTAAAAATTTTAACCGATTAAAGCGGCTTTAACAGCCCCGTCGGTAGATTAGGCATATTACGTCTATTCTACTTACGGGGCTTTTTTATTTTATAGGGGAAATAACAAATATGGAAAAGAAAGATACCAAGCCTAAAGTTGTACGCAGATATGATTATTCCATTATTAGTGATAGCCGAGTCGATCCTAGTACTGGCTTCCTTGTATTGCCTGCAAGAGCAACACGTACAGGCGTTTTTAAATACAGAATGTCTGATGGATCAGTATTTAAAGAGCTAAGGCTCCCAGAAGAAGTATTTGCATATGAATCTATGAAAACATTTGAAGGAAAACCACTAACTAACGGCCATCCGCCAGAACTTGTAACAACCAAAAATTCTAAAAAATATATGGTTGGCTATACAAGCGACAAGGTAGACAAAGATGGTGAGTGGATAACAACTAAAGCATTCGTAACTGATGAGAGAACAATAAAAGATATAGAAAATGGTAAACAACAACTTTCGTGCGGTTATGAATGCGAATTAGAGCTTAAAACTGGTGATTATATGGGTGAAGGATATGACGCTATACAAAAAAATATCCGTTATAACCATCTTGCAGTTGTTGCCTTAGCAAGAGCAGGTCAAAATGCAAGATTAAAACTAGACAGTGCAGATGGAGAGCTTGTCGAAGAAATCAAAAATATTGGAAAAAAAGATGAAAAGACCATCAGCGATAAGCATATAGAAAAAATACCATGTGAGGAGGTTTCAAAAATGGTAAAGATCAAAATTAATGACGTAGAGTATGAAGTAAAACCAGAAGCTGCAAAAGAAATAGAACGGCTTCAAAATCAAACGCAATCACTGCAAACCAAAATTGATGAAAAAGAGTCTAACATAAAAGAATTGACCAAAACAAAAGATCAAATAGAGGCAAAAGCAGACGCATTGCAAGCAGAATTAAGTTCTGAAAAAAAGAAAAGTTCAGAAAAAATGGATGCAGATGAAATTAAATCGGCTGCTAAGGTACGAATTGGACTTTTAAATGTAGCGTGTAAGGTATGTATAGATGATAATGGGAGCCTTTTTGGAATTCATGGATTGAGAAGATTTAAAGAGGATTTTAAAGAAGTGTTGACTACATTAAGGGAAAAGGAAATAAATATTTTGTTAGGAATATTATTTGATCAACTGTTATTTATTAGTGATGAAAGAAAACGTTATTTTAATTTTTTAACTACAATAAAAGATCAGATTAAATATGATTTAACCAACTTATTAAATATATATAAAAATCTTATATATAGTTGGGATATTTTTCGTAATCTCTGTTATAAATGTTCTATTTCGGATAATAATAATTATCTTAGATTAAAAGAAAAAATAGACACGATATATATTTTGGAGGAAGAGGGGCTTATAGAATTAGAATCAATTTTAAGTCACTATAAACATTAATTATGAAAACAATTAAAGATATATTAATTAAGTATGCTAACTATAATAAATTAGCAATACAATATGGAGAAAAAACAATTACTTATAAACAGTTATTTTTATCTGTAAATAAGATTAAGGATACAATTTCTAAAAGTGTCGAAGATACTCAGAATATTGCTATTTTTGTTCCTAATTCAATACAATATGGGGTTTTTTATTTTGTAATATGTTTTTTAAATAAAGTTATAGTGCCTATAAATGTACAAAGTAAGAAGTATGAAATACTCGCAATAATTAATTATTGCGATATTAAAGTGGTTATAACAAATGATTTTTATCTGCAACAATTAAAAGATATTTTGAAAAATAATAATGTAACAATAATCAGTGTAAATTCTAATATAGATCACATAAATGTTATTAGTTCAAAAAATAATGATAAGATTATAGAGAAGAATATTTTTAAAGATACAGCTATTATATTGCCCACTTCAGGAACGATTGATTCACCTAAATATGTAATGCTAAGTCATAGTAATTTATTATTTAATGTAAAAGCAAATGTAAAGTCTTTGAAAATTAATAAAAATGATAGAAGTTTGATAACTTTACCAATGAGTTTTTCTTATTGTAACACAGCACAGTTTTTAAGCCATTTATATGTTGGAGCAACAATAATTATTATTAAAACTATGTTTTTCCCAAAATTATTTTTCAAAATAGTAGAAAAAGAAAATATATCTAATTTTATGACAGTGCCTTCACAAGCAATTACATTGTTAGATTATAAAAATAAAAAGATCAGCAATAATATATCTTCTTTAAAATGGATAAGTATAGGCGGAGCTCATATATCTGGTGACAATATGAAAAAATTGATGACTATGTTTAATAAGATTAAATTTTTTAAAACATATGGATTAACAGAAGCATCTCCACGAGTAACTACATTAGAAGATAAAGATATACATCAAAAAACAGATTCAATAGGCAAACCTATAGGAGATATAAAATTGCGGATAGTTGATAAAGATGAAAAAGATGTGAATGTGGGAGAGATAGGAGAGATTGTAATAAAAGGGAAGAATATTATGCAAGGATATTACAAACAAAAAAAAGATAAAAATGAATTTGATAAAGCTGGGTGGCTTCATACTGGTGATTTGGGATTGTATGATAATGAAGGATATATTTATCTTAAAGGAAGACAAAAGAATATTATTATTTCAGGTGGAATGAATATATATCCTGAAGAAGTAGAAGAAATATTAAAACAACATCCCTTAATTCAAGATGCGTATGTCTATGGGATATCAAATGATTTGTTGGGCGAAATTCCAGTGGCTAATGTTGTAAAAAAATCAGACGATATTGATACACAAGAAATTATAGATTTTTGTTTAACAAATTTATCTAGCTATAAGGTCCCTGGCCAAATATATTTTGTTAGGACACTTTCTTACACCAAGAATGGGAAAATTATAAGGAGCCAATGTTTATGTTAGATGAAAAATTGAAAGATATAATAGTAAAGAATGCACGTATTAAAGTAAGAATAGAGGATATTATAGGAGCATCTGATTTAATAGATAATTTTGGATATGATTCAGTTCAGTTAATTCAATTAGTGGTAGATATAGAAAAGGAGTTTGGTATTGAATTTGATGATGAGTATTTAGGCAGTCCGACATTAACTAAATATTCAGTTTTGCAAAATTATGTAAAAAAGGAATTAAAAAATAAAAATGAACATTAACTTACGGAATAAAGTTGTAGTAATTACAGGCAGTTCAAAAGGTATAGGAAGACATATAGCATACTGTTTTGCCAAGGAAGAATCGCAAGTAGTAATAACTTATAATAATTCAAAAGAAGAGGCATATAATCTGTTTGATGAGATAAATAAATTTAATAAAAAATGCATAATTATAAAAGCAGATGTATCTAAAGAGGAAGAAGTTAAAAATTTATATAGAACAGTGATGGAGAGGTATAATAATAAAGTTGATGTATTAATAAATAATTCAGGTATAGCAAGGGATAATTTGTTGCCAATGATGACATTAAAACAATGGAAAGATGTTATAGATGTAAATCTTACAGGAATTTATTTATGTAGTCGATTTTTTTCTAAAGCAATGATAAAAAATCGATATGGAAAAATAATTAATATAACTTCATTAAGAGGGATAACGGGTAGTAAGGGACAAACAAATTATGCAGCTTCTAAAGCAGGTATTATAGGATTTACAAAGTCTTTAGCAAAAGAACTAGAAGAATTTGAAATAACAGTTAATTCTATCTGTCCAGGTTGCATACCTACAGATTTAAACAAAAAAATAGATGATAATAGGCAAAGAGACAGTAAGTATTTATATGATTTGTTGAACTTTCTGTTATTTTTTTCGTCTGATTTGTGCAAAAACGTTACAAGTCAGGTTTTTAATCTAAATTCAGGAATATCTTATGAAAATTGAAAAGAATATTTTTAATAAAAATCGTGAACTTATAGCAAAAATTTTACAGGAATCTATGAAAGTTCCTTATTATAAAAAGCTTTATGAAAAAAATTCTATAGATATAAATAAAATTAAAACTTATGAAGATTTTAAAAAGTTTCCATTTACGACAAAAAAAAATTGTCAAATGAATATATCAGAGTTTGTATCAGAAACAATTTTTAATGAAGGCTTTGATTTATCTATATATGAAAATATTAAAGACCCTAAAGAAAAAATGAAATATACAAGAAAATATAAGTTAATGCTTTATCGCACAAGTGGATCAACAGGAATGCCTTTATCTATTTTTAAAAATTTTAAAGATATTAATAAAAGTTTTTTTCTGCTTAATATGTATAGGAAAAAAATTTGGCCTGATATTTTTGAGCATCCATATATTTGGATATGGGGAGTAAATCCATTTATATCCAAAACAGCTTTTGGAAATGAAGAATCTTTTTTACAAATTGATAAATATGGATATGTACACTATCTTTGTAACTATAATATGGAAGTTTTTGATAAATTATTAAAATTTATTGTGAGTAATAAAATAAAGTGGATGGTTGGTGGCTCTTCTATTTTAGCATATTTTGGAGAATATATTGTTAAATATGCTAATAAGCTAAATCTAGATATTCGTTATATAGAGTGTCATAGTGAGCATTTATTTGATTGGCAAAAAGATAATATAGAACAAGCATTTGGGATAGTTCCTAGAAGTATATATGCTTCTAATGAAATACAATTTATGGGAGCTACTTGTGAAATGGGGAACATGCATATTTTTGATAGGAATGTATTCGTAGAACTTATAAAAACCTCAAAAGGAAGTTATGAGGTAGTAGCAACTACCTTAACACATGATAATATGCCTTTAATTAGATACAAAACAGGAGATTGTGCAAATTGGCTTCAAAAAGACTGTCAATGTGGGTTAAAAAGCCCAGCTATAAATTTAAAACAATATAGAGTAAATGATTTAATTAAGGGGAAGGATGGAATGTTTTGTGAAAATTGGATTATTACAGATTCGGTTTATTTTATGAAGCGAGAAAATATATTAGATTTTGGGCAATATCAAGTTATTCAAGAAAGTATAGATAAATTTATTTATATAATAAGAGCAGAAAATATATCACAAAATAAGGTAGAAAAAGCTAAATTATTTTTAGAAGACTATTTTTTAAATATTTTTGGTTATAAAGTGGATATAGATATAGAAATTGTAAAAGATATTATTTCTAATGATTCAACAAGTGGTAAATTCAAATATTTTATTTCTAAAGTTAAGTAGGATAATTTTATGAAAAGAAACATAAACCTTTTAAATTTAAAATTAACAAATGTATGTAATCTGAATTGCAAGATGTGTGGGCAAAGAATAAGAGGAGAAGGATTAGAAAAAAAACATTTTATGGATATAAAGCATATGAAATCGTTTTTTTCTAACATTCCCAAAGATTTATATGCTTATTTATGGGGAGGAGAACCTCTTTTACATCCAAATTTGGTTGAAATAATAGAGTTCTTTTTAGAAAAGGAAACTAAAATTGCTATTAATACTAATGGGTTATTATTAGATGAATATATAGATTTTTTATCCAATAGGCCTATTGAAACATTAATTGTATCTTTGGATGGATTAGGGGATTTACATGATGAAATAAGAGGTTTCCCAGGGTTATTTAATAAAGTTGAAAAGTCTTTGAAAAAGTATATTGAGTTAATTAGACATAAAAAGCCTAAGACAGAGGTCGTTATTAATTTTGTGGTACAACCTGAAAATTATTTAACCCTCCCAGAATTTTGTAGAGAAATTAAAAGTTGGGATGTTGATACAATTTGTATTAATTTTTTATTGTTGGTTGATCCAAAATTAGGTGAAAAATTTAGAGAAAAAACACTGAAGCTATATAAAAAAGACATTTGTTCATGGGAAGCCTATCAGAAGAATAAATCAAATATGTTTGATTATAAATTATTATCAGAAATTTATTGTCAAATTATAGATGAACATGGATATTTTATAAGGAATAGAAAGGAGAATTTTAGAATAAATGAAGAAAATTTAAGAGTTTTTCATGAAAGACCCGATATATTACTTCCCACATTAAGACCAGACCCATGGGATATTATAAATACACCTTGTGATAGGATTGAAGAAGCTTTAGTTGTTGATGATACAGGTAATATATTAATATGTCCTGATTTTTTAGATACAGTCATAGGAAATATAAAAGATGATTGTTTTGAGGATTTTTTAGATCTGTCAAAATATAATTTATTAGGATTAGATAAACGATATGAAGCTATTTGCTATAGATGTTCTCATAGAAATTAAAATTGGGAGAAAAATATGAGTAAAAATATTATTGAATGGCCAATAAATGTAGGAACAGAAGAATATAACTTGAAAAAAGTACTATTTAATAGAAGATGGTGGTCTAGAGAAGGTGAATTCGTTAAGAAATTTCAGCATCATTTTTCAGTTTTATTAAACATAAAACATGCAGTGTGCTGTTCTAGTGGAACAGTTGCTTTAGAAATAGCTTTAAAAAGTTTAGATATAGGTTTTTTAGATTATGTTATTGTTCCAAATATAACTTTTATTGGAACTGCTCTCTCTGTACTTAAGGTTGGAGGAATTCCTGTTTTTGCAGATGTAAATTCTGATACAGCATGTATGGATTTAAAATCAATTAAAACAGTATATTCACAATTCCGCAATAAAGTTAAAGCAATAATAGTCGTTCATTTTGGAGGACAATGTTGTGAAATAGATACGATTGTTAATTGGGCGAAAGAAAATAAAATTGTTGTTATTGAAGATTGTGCACAAGCATTAGGAACTTTTTATAATGAAAAACATGTTGGAACATTTGGTAATGTTGGATGTTTTAGCTTTCAAAATAGCAAAAATATTACTTCTGGAGAAGGAGGCGCTATCGTAACAGAAGATAACAAATTAGCCATCAAAATAGCTAAATATTTAGACTATAACTACGATGAATCAAGAGAAGATGTAGAGTTTAAATATTTAAGTGGGAATAATAGACTTAGTGAGTTTCAAGGAGCAGTGCTTTTAGCACAGCTTTATAAGTTTAAAGAATATAATTTGTTAAGAGAAAATAAATATAGATTTTTATTTGAACAATGTTTAAATATTCCAGGTATTGTTTCAATTAAGGTCCCTAATAATTTAACGCAACATGGATGTCATTTTTTCATGTTCAGATATAAAAAAGAAGAATTTAATAATAAAGATAAAAGTAAGTTTATCAAATATTTAAATGAAAATGGAATCCCATGTTGGGGAGGATATGAAGAATTACCATTAGATCAGTTTCCATATTTTAGTGAAAAAAAATATCTTAAATATGATCCTTTCTGGAGCAAGATATGTGAAAAAATAAAGGTGATAATACCTGCTCAAATAAAATGTCCCAATTCCTATTTACTTGCAGAAGAGTTTGTTTGGATACCACAATTTGTATTATTAAGGGACAAAAGAATACTATCTAATTTTACTACTGTTATTGAGGATTTTCGAAAAAATAAGAAGCAAAGTGGAGTTATAATGGTAGAAAAAAACGATATGATAGAAAAATTTTATCCTATAAATCTTAGTGAATATTTTAATAATGATGGCATATCATATGATAATTTAAAATGTGATGGTTCTTTTGATGGGCATGGGGCTACTTATCCTGCTGAAGAATTCCCTGAATCTAATTCGGTTATTAAAATAGATAAAATTCCATTTTTTTCCCCACATAAGGAAGCAGGATTTAAAAATAATTTAGTTTTACAAGAACAAATTTTTGTATTACCTAAAAGTTATTATAAAGCTCTTTATGTTATAGGTGCCACAGAAGGCGAAAAAGGGAATTCATGGAATGAAAAACTATATATAAAATTTTATGACAATTCTACAAAAGTAGTTCATTTAGGTCTTAGTAATTGGTTGCTTTATCCTATTTATAATGAAAAATTGGCATTTTTATTTTCTCATTTACACTCTCCTGATGAAGGGCAAGAGATTAATAGGAATTTTTTTGCGGAGGCTCCTTTTGTGAATTATCAAAAACATAAAGAAATTTTAAGTTTAAATTCTAAAATATATAAAAAAGAAGATTGGGAAAAGCTAGATTCTTCTAATTGGAAACCAAAATTGTGGTTACAAACTGTAAAGTTACCAGTTAATAAGAAAATAAAACAATTGTCTTTTGGGGAAAATTTGAATTTTCATATTTTTGCAATGACCTTAGAAATTGAGGATTTTAAATAAACATATTTTAATAAAAGTACTTGTGAAAGAGAGAAAGTATGCCAGAGATATATGCTACAAAATTATTAAGTAAATTTGTTTTTGTAAAAAATAGATTTGATTTTTTGTTTCAATATATTGCACCTGAAAAAAAGGAAAAGCTTAAAAGGTTCAAAAGATGGGAGGATTTTCAAAGAGGATTAATATCAGATGTTTTGATAAGAAGTATTATTTGTAGAAAATTAAATATACGGAATTTTGATATTGAATTTAGACTTAATAAACATGGTAAACCGTATCTAAAAGACAATAATTTTTATTTTAATATTTCTCATTCAGGGGAATGGGTTATTTGTGTGATAGATAAAAGAAATATAGTAGGGATTGATATAGAAGAAGTTAAAAAAGTAGATTTAAATATAATACATCAAGTATTTCATCCTAATGAGGTTGACATGTTTAATAATTTTGATACTTCTGTGGAAAAAAAAGATTTATTTTTTGATATATGGACTATAAAGGAAAGTTATATAAAAGCTAATGGAAGAGGATTATCTATTTATCCTAATACAATGGAAGTAAGATTCAATAGAGAAAACAATATAAGATTATTACTCGAGAATATAGATACTAATCGATTTTTTAAACAATATAAAATGATAGATGGGTATAAAATAGCTGTTTGTAATTATAGCAGCAATAGTTTTCCAGAAAAAGTTATTCTTAGAGATTTGGATGAAATAATTGCTGATATAAAATAAATTTTTATAAAAAATGGGTAAAAAATGAAGTTATTATTAGGAAATGAAGTTTTAGCGTTAGGTTTAATTGAACAAAAATGTAGGGTAATAACAGCGTATCCAGGAACACCTAGTTCAGAAATTTTATCTAATGCAGTTAAATATAAAAAAGATTTTGATTATAAAGCACATATTGAGTGGTCTATAAATGAAAAAGTAGCTTTTGAAACAGTTTTGGCAGCCAGTTGGGTAGGAGTCAGAGCTGCTGTGGCTATGAAACAAGTAGGGTTAAATGTTGCCTCAGATCCATTTTTTAGTTCAGCATATACTGGAGTTAAAGGAGGATTCATTATTATTTCTGCTGATGATCCTGGTCCTCATTCTTCCCAAACTGAACAGGATTCTCGTTTAATATCACTTACTGCCAAAGTTCCAGTTTTTGACCCATCTTCTCCATCTGAAGTATATGCTATGATTGAAGATGCTTTTATAATATCTGAAAAATATAAAATTCCTGTTTTAATTAGACCAGTAACCAGACTTTGTCATGCATTGCAAACTATTTCTGTAAAGGAAAAAGCTAAATCTAATGATATTGTATCTAAAGTTGAATTTCAAAAGAATCCTAAAAATTGGACTGCTACACCTAAATTACGTTTTTTGCTTCATACGGAGTTGAATAAAAAGTTAACTAAAATTGAAAATGAATTTGAGGATATTAAATACAATTTTATAACTAACAAAAATAGTATAGATAAGGTAGGAATTATTGCTTCTGGTGTTGTTTTTCATACAGCAAAACAAGTGTTAAAAAATTTAGGGTTAAATTTGCCTATGTTAAAAATAGGAACTCCGTACCCTTTGCCTAAAAAATTAGCAAACAATTTTATAAAAAAATATAAAGAAGTTTTAGTTTTAGAAGAGACAAATTGTTGTTTAGAGTTACAAATTTTAAATAGAGAAAAAGTGAGAGGGCGATTAGATGAAACAGTTCCAAAAGAAGGAGAGTTGTCTCCTGAGATAGTATCATCTATTTTAATTAAGATATTGAAAAAAAATGGATATAAGCTGAGTTTATTATCTAAATCTGATAAATTAAAAACACTAATTGATAAATTTACTCCTCCAATGTATCCGCCACGTTTATGTCCTGGTTGTTCACATAGATCAGCATTTTTTGCGATAAAGTCTGAATTTGGGGATTATGCAATTTATCCAGGAGATATTGGATGTTATACCTTAGGGACTAACTTAGAAGCTGTTGATACATTTCTTAATATGGGGGCTTCTATAGGTATGGCACAGGGATTTTATCATACTAATAAATTGATGGATGATAAAAAACCTATTATTGCTACTATTGGCGATTCAACATTTCTACACTCAGGTATTCCCCCTCTTGTTGATTCTGTTCATACGGATTCTAAATTTATATTAGTTATTTTAAATAATAATACAACAGCTATGACAGGCTTTCAGCCAACTGCAGAAAGCAAAATACTTGCAGATGGGAGCAAGTCTGCCCAAAAAATAGATATTAATGATTTAGTAAAAGCCTGCAATATTAATTTTTTAAGGGAAGTCGATCCATATGATTATAAGGTGTTTAGGAAAACATTGAGAGATGCCTATAATCATACTTTAGAAGAGAATGGGAATGTAGCTGTTATTATTGCTAAACGACCTTGTGTAATTCAAGACAAAGGTTCTTTTAATAAAAGTGATAAAATTATTATTGTACAAGATAGTTGCGATGGTTGTTGTGATTGTATAAAAAATTTTGAATGTCCTGCATTAATGTTTAATAATGAGAAAGGTTATATAGATATAAATTATGACATTTGTACAAATTGCGGACAATGTATAGTTGCCTGTCCTAAGGGATGTATTATTAAAAAAATGGAAGATTTTAAATGAATGAGTATCAATCGAATTTAAAGATATATAGAATTATTATTACAGGGTTAGGAGGACAAGGAATATTATTTTTGAGTAGGATATTTGCAGAAGCATTTACTGAAATTGGTTATCCAGTTATGGTTTCAGAAATTCATGGGATGAGTCAAAGGGGAGGAGCTGTTGTTTCTCATTTTAAGTTAGGAGATGAGGAAGCTCCTTTGATACAGCATAGAACGGCGGATATAATAATAGCTTTAAATTCAGATGAGTTAATAAGAAATTTATCTTTTATAAAGAACGGCGGATATATTTTTTTAAATACAGAAGAAAGATTAAATACTGAAATAGAACTGTTTTTAAAAAATTTAAATATTAAAACTTGCTATTTAAATGCAAGCCATATTGCTTCTAACTTGGGAGATATTCGTAAAACAAACATTGTTATGTTAGGGTTTATTATGGCTAAAAAGTTATTTCCTATTTCTCAAGATGTAATAGAGAAAACAATAGTACAAAAATCAAAAGATGAGTTGAATATTAAAGCATTTGTTAAGGGATTAGAAGCAATGGAAATAAAATTATAAGAACTGTTTTTTAATATATTTAATTAATTTAGAGGATTTATAGGGAATGAAAGATTTTAATTTTAATGAGCTTATTAAGATATTTTCAGTTTTAGGAGAAAAATCTAGATATTTTAAAAACAACAATTTTATTTTTAATTTAGTCCCTAACTGGGAGACTCCTAGTTTTTCTCCAATTTTACTTATCCCTGGGGAAACTCTTGAAAAAAAAGATTTAGAATATGTTGAAAATTATTTTAAAAATCATCCAATTATAAATTCAGCAGTTGAAAAAACGCCTTATTTTAATTTTATAAAAGGGGAAAAGGATGATATTGAATCTATAAAGTTAGTCTGTAAAAAATTTAATTGGAGCTTTGATCCGGCACCATTGAGAATAAATATATTAGAAAAACCGATAGCAATAAATATGCCATCCGATTTTAGTTTTACAGTATATAAATTTTCTAAAATAAATGGATTAGTTCAGGAGTATAAGGATATAGTAAAGACAAATTTTGATCTTAATGAACAATCTATAAAATTTATAGAGGATAGTTATAAAAATAAAAAAGCTAAATCATATACTGTATTAATAAATACACAAGATAGGCAATGTGTAGGGGGTGGGACAGTTAGCATATATGATCAAAGAGCTTTTTTTACATGGGGTTCTATTAATAAATTATATAGAGGTAAAGGGTTCCATCAACTTTTACTGGCAGTTTGCAAAATGATAGCCACATCATATGGAATTGATACTTGTGCATATGCTACAAGAAATAAGTTTATAAAAAATAAATGTGATTCATATATTGAGATGTATATATGTAGGAAAAAATAATTTTGATGAAAATATAAAAGGACTTTAATATGGAAAAGATGTACTCAGAAGGGATATTATCTACAGTAGGAAATACGCCTTTGATAAAATTGAATAAAATTTTTAAAGATATTTCGTTTAATTTATTTGCTAAATTAGAATGTTTTAATCCAGCAGGAAGTATAAAAGATAGAGCTGCATTATGTATTATAGAAAATGCTTTAAAAAGTGGCAAAATAAAACAAGGGACAACTGTAATTGAATCTAGTTCAGGAAATATGGCTATCGGAATGGCGTTAGCTTGTGCGTATTATAAGTTAAATTTTATATGTGTAGTAGACCCTAAAATATCTTCTCAAAACCTTAAAATTTTAGAAATTTATGGAGCTAAAATAGAGATGGTTGAATGTCAAGATATAACAACTGGCAGTTTTCTGCAAGCTAGATTAAACCGTGTAAAAGCATTGCTAAAGAAGATAAAAAATAGTTATTGGCCATGTCAGTATACAAATGAACATAACCCCATGGCACATTATAAAACAACTATGAGTGAATTGATGAATAGTTTAAGAAAAATAGATTTTTTATTCTGTGCTGTAAGTACTTGTGGGACACTTAAGGGATGTATTGATTATATAAAAGATAATAAAATGAATACTAAAATTGTTGCTGTTGATGCATTAGGCAGTGTTATTTTTGGAGGAGAAAAATATAAAAGGCTTATCCCAGGACATGGAGCAGCTATTGAACCTTTCTTTAGCAAAAAAGGGTTAAAGAAAATGGTAGATACTTGTATACGAGTATCTGACTTAGATTGTGTTGTTGGTTGCCATAGATTATTAAAAGAGGAAGCACTTTTGGTAGGAGGGTCTTCAGGTGGAGTAATAATGGCTGTAGAAAAAATGAAAGACTTAATAACTTGTGATTCTAATTGTGTTTTAATTTTTCCTGATAGAGGAGAAAGATATATAGATACTATTTATTCAAAAGATTGGGTTAAGAAACATTTTGACAATGTGTCAATTTTATAGAATTGTGAGATTTAAAATGAAAAACGATATATTAATGTTAAATGGAGAAGAGATTCGGTCTTTACTTAAATTTAAAGAAGATGAACTAATAAATATAGTTCAAAAAGCATATGAAGTTTATGCAAAAAATATTTATTCATTACCTCATTCTACATTTTTAAAATTTCGTAATGATGATAAAAATAGAATAATAGCTTTGCCAGCATACTTAAATGATGGATTTAATGTAGCAGGGATTAAATGGATATCTTCATTTCCAGAAAATGTAAAGATAGGGTTAGATAGAGCGTCTGCTATTATGATGCTCAATTCATTAAAAACAGGAAGAGTTAAAGCTATATTAGAAAGTTCTATAATTAGTTCAAAAAGAACAGCGGCCAGTGCTAGTTTAGCAATTAGATGTTTACAAAAAGATAATAAAATTTTTTCAATCGGACTGATTGGATGCGGATTAATTAACTTTGAAATACTTAAATTTATTTCTTATTCAAATCCATCTTTAAAAAAAATATATATATTTGATGTAAATATTGATAAAGCAAATTATTTTAAAGAAAAATGTAATAATAAATTTAATACGATAGAAATTGAGATTGTAAAAGATATAAATAGAATTTTTATGCACTCTTCTGTTATATCACTTGCAACCACAGTATCTGTCCCATATATTTTTGATATTTCTCAATGTTTGAAAGGTTCTTTAATATTAAATATATCTTTAAGAGATTTAAGCCCTGATGTTATTATGAATTGTGATAATATTGTTGATGATATAGATCATGTATGTCGTGCAGGAACTTCAATTCATTTAACAGAGCAACTTGTAGGGAATAGAGATTTTATTCGATGTACATTAAGTGATATTCTTTTAAATAAGATTTCGCCAAAAAATTTTAGTGATAAAGTTACTGTTTTTAGTCCATTCGGTCTAGGGATATTAGATATAGCTGTTGCTAGTTTTGTATATAAATTAGGAATAAAAAAAAATAAAGGAATAAGGATAGAAGGATTTCAACCTGAAAAATCTTTTTAAAATAAAAATTGAGGAGGATAATTTTATGAAAGAGAAAAAAAAAGAATGTGAAAAATATAGTCCAGGATATAGTAAAAAATTAATTCAATCATATCAAAGACGAAAAGTGAACAGAGAAGCAATATTTTTTACTCCTCATTTGCATTCAAAAATGAATTTATTGGATTGTGGATGTGGTCCAGGAACGATTACTGTAGGTTTAGCTAAGATAGTTTCAGAAGGGAAAGTCACAGGAATTGATATAGAAGTTACCCAAATAGAAAAGGCAAAAAAACATGCACTTGACCAAAATATTTCTAATATACAATTTCAAGTTGCTAATATTTATGAATTGCCTTTTTCTGATAATTCTTTTGATGCAGTATTTTCTCATGCATTAATGCAGCATTTAAAACATCCTTTAAATGCTTTGAAAGAAATTAAAAGAGTTTTGAAGCCTAGAGGCGTTGTTGGATTGCGTGATGATGACCAGGGAAGTCTTATTTTATCACCGCATAATTCTTCGATGAATAAAGTAATAGAGCTTATTAAAAAATCTATGAAACATTATGGAGGGAACCCAAAAGTAGGGAGACAACACCGTGAATTATTGCGGAAAGCGGGATTCATAAATGTTGAAGCTTCCTCAAGTTGCGAATATGATGGAATTTTAGAGGAAACCCAAAAAAGAGGCGACTTGGCAGCAGAGCTCATTACATATATGACAGAAACAGCAGTTAAAATGAATTGGGCTACAATTGATGAGATGAAAAAATTAAGTGTTGATTGCAAAAACTGGGGGAGGAATCCAGATGCATTTGACTCTATAATATGGTGCGAAGCGGTAGGATGGAAAGAATGATAATTCCCATTATAGATGGACATAACGATACAATAAATAATGTATATTTTAAAAGAAGGCCTTTTTTAAAAGAAACTAAACAAGGACATGTTGATTTTCCTAGAGCTAAAAAAGGGGGGCTAATAGGAGCTTTTTTTGCAATTTCAGTACTACCTGAAGATAAGGGAAAAAGACAGTTTGGATATGGATTAAAGATTGTAGATAAAGGATGGGAAGTGCTTTATCCTTCCCCTTTAAAGCAGCATTACGCAGAACAGTTTACAGATGAAGTGTTTAATTCTTTTTTGAGTTATGTAAAGCAATCAAAAGACATAAGTATCGTAACTAATTATAAGAATCTTGAAGAATGTATAGAAAAAGATATTTTTTCAATTATACTTCACTTTGAAGGAGCAGAGATAATTAAAGAAGATTTATCGAATTTAGAATATTACTATGAAAAAGGATTAAGGTCTTTAGGGCTTGTGTGGAGTAGAGCTAATGTTTTTGGTTGTGGGGTTCCTTTTAAATATCCTTCTCATCCAGATATTGGGACAGGATTAACTAATGCAGGAAAAAATCTGGTTAGAAAATGTAATGAATTAGGAATTATTGTTGATTTAGCACATATTAATAAGAAGGGATTTTTTGATGTTGCATCTATATCTAAAGCTCCTTTAGTTGTATCTCATGCAGGGGTTCATTCTATTTGTAACACGGCAACGAATTTAATTGATTCACAAATAAGTGCTATTAAAAGGACAAATGGAGTTGTTGGTATTATTTTCGATGTGCTTAATACTAGACCAGATGCTCAATTTATGACAAATACATCGCTTGATATTATTTTAAGACATATAGATTACATCGTGAATAAAATAGGGATAGACCATGTTTGTTTGGGGTCAGATTTTGATGGAGGACAAATGCCAAATAAATTAAAAGATGTATCAAAACTACAGGGCTTAATAAATATGCTTAAGAAAAATGGATATTCTAATGAAGAGTTAGAAAAAATAGCTTATAAGAATTGGCTAAGGGTAATTAAAGATAGCTGGAGTAATTAATATATGAAAAAACAAGAAAATAATGGATGTCTTCACAAACTTATTGAATCTCAGGTAGATAGATTTCCCAATAAAAAAGCTATTGTGATAGGTCCCAATTATTTAACTTATAGACAGTTAGATTCAGAAGCAAATAAACTTGCAAACTATTTATTATCATTAAGTCAAAAAGATAATAATTTAATAGGTGTATATACTGATCGTTCATTAGAAACTGTAATAGGTATTTTAGGTATATTAAAATCGGGTTCGGCATATATTCCATTAGATCCAAAATATCCTAAAGAACGGATAGAATTTTTATTGAAAGATAGTAAATTGAAAGTACTGATAACTCAAAAGAAATACACTAATAGTTTACCAGAAATTGTATTTAAAAATAATGTTAAGATAATCTATCTTGATTCCAGTGAATTTGAAAAATCAGAAAAAGAAAAAATTAAGGATAATAAACATATATGCCTAAATGATTTAGCTTGTGTAGTTTATACATCAGGGACAACAGGTCAACCAAAAGGAGTCATGATTTCTCACAAAAATATATGTAATTACATAAAATCTTTAAGTAAAAAATTAGGCATTACGAATCAAGATATTTATTTACATACAGCATCAATTGCATTTAGCTCATCTAACAGGCAGCTCATGGTACCTCTTGTACATGGTAGTACGATAATTATGGCTACTCAGGAGGAAAAGTTTAATCCTCTTTTAATGTTTAAAGTTATTAAATCACAAAAAGTAACAATAATAGATTTAGTGCCTTCACATATGAGGAGTTGTATAAATTTATTAAAAGGCTTAAAGACAGATGAACAAAGTTTTTTATTAAATAATGATTTAAGGCTTATTCTTTCTGCGAGTGAGGCATTATTATCTAACATAATACAAGAATGGAGGAATCTATTTAAACAAAATATTACATATATTAATATGTATGGGTTAAGTGAAACCTGTGGAATAGTAAGTATCTACAAAATTCCGGTATTTAACAATAATGGAGTTAAAGTAATACCGATAGGGTCAGCAATAAGCGGAATGGATATTTATATCCTAGATGAAAATATGAATCCTGTAGAAAAAGGCGAAAAAGGTTTTTTATATATTAGTGGTTCCCATATTACTTCAGGATATTTAAATCAACCAAGTCTTACTCGTGAGATTATTATTAAAAATTCTTTTCACTCGAAATCATTAAGAAAAAAAAGTGTAACATTGTTTAAAAGTGGGGACATTTGCCGATATAACCCTAATGGATATATTGAATATATTGGAAGAAGTGATCATCAAATTAAGTTACATGGTATTAGAATAGACCCTAAGGAAATTGAATTGACTATTAATGAACATCCCAAAATACAGGAATCAGTTGTTATTGCTAAAGAATTTGAAAATAAAAAATATTTAGTTGCTTATTTGGTAAAAACAGAGAAATCTAAATTAGATCCTACTAAAGTAAGAAAAACAATTAGTAAAAAATTACCAACTTATATGGTACCAACACATTTTGTTTTATTAAAAGCTTTACCGTTAACTCCGAATGGCAAAGTTAATAGAATTAATTTACCAGATTTTAATCCCAATTTGATAAATCGAGGAAAAACAAACTTGGCACATCCGCGTAATTATTATGAAAAAGAATTACTAAAAATATGGAGTGAAATATTAAAGATTACAGAAATAGGAATATTTGATGATTATTTTGAATTAGGCGGAAATTCATTATTAGGATTTCAAATGATTGTAAAAATTTACAATAAGTTTAATATAAATTTTTCAGCTTCTTTATTATTTGAATATCCTACAATAGCTAGTCTTGCTGAATATTTACAGAATAATAGTAATGATGAGAAAGGGATATTTATTAAGCGTGAGCAGGGGAAAATATGAATAAGGTAGAGCAGCTACTATTAAAACTTAAAAATTTAGATGTGAAGACATGGATTGATGATGAGCAGTTATGTTATGATGCTCCATCAAATGTAATGACCGAGAAATTACTAACCCAACTAAGAGTGTATAAAAAAGAAATAATTGAAATCCTAAAAAACAATATAAATAAAACATTACAGCTTCCTGCTATCATCCCAAATAAAGAAAAAACGAATAAAACAAAATTGTCTATTAATCAAAAACAATTATGGTTTTTCAGTGAATTACATAAACATTCATCTCTTTACAATATACCTGGAGCAATTCATATCAAAGGTGTTATAGATATTAAGATGCTGGAGGATAGTTTAAATAAATTAGTAACATGGCATGATAGTTTAAGAACAATATTTGAATATAATGATGGTGAAGTTTATCAAAAAGTATTAGAAGGAAAAAAAATAATCTTATTAAAAGAAGATTTAACCTACTTAGATGTAAATGAAAGAAAATCTACGGCTTTAAAATTAGCTCAAATTGAAGCTAAAAAACCATTTAATTTTTCTAATGGGTTGTTATTTAGACCAAAATTATGGATATTAAATGATACTGAATATATTTTACAAATTACTATTCATCATATTATTGCAGATGCTTGGTCAATGGGTGTTTTAATGAAAAACTTATTAAGCATTTATGAAAAATATCATCAAAACAAAGAGCATATAATTGAAAAAGGCAATATTATACAATATAAAGATTTTGCAATATGGCAAAATAAAATTATAAACAAAGAATTATTGTCTTATCAATTAGAGTATTGGAAGAAGGAACTGGACTCAATAGAAGAAGTAATGAAATTGCCATTGGACAGAGTAAGACCTAATGAGCAATCATTTAACGGGAAAATTGAAGTTTATAAACCCAAAAAAAAATTATGTTATGAATTAAAAAATATGGCTCGTGCAGAACATACAACAATATTTCAAATCTTGCTGACAGCCTTTCAAGTATTAATTTATCGATATACAGGCCAAAAAGATAGTGTAATAGGTTTTCTTTCTGCTAACAGAAGATATGAAACTGATAAATCAATCGGATACTTTGTAAATACAGTTCCTTTACGTACTAATTTTTCTGATAATCCAAGTTTTAAAAATTTGCTGTTAAGAAACCGAGATAAATTCTTAAAAGCATTGCTACATAGTGATGTTCCTTTTTCTAAAATAGTAAAATCATTAAAGATAAATCGAAATTTAAAACATAATCCGATTTTTCAAGTCTTAGTTGCTCATGAACCTATTCAAAGAGAAACATCAAAAGTAATTGATATAGAATTTAACTACTTTTTAGTTGATTATGACAAATCTAAATTCGATCTAACATTATTTATTGAAGAAGACATTGACAGTTTTAAAATATTGCTAGAATATAATACGGATATTTTTGAAAAAACAACGATTAAAAATATGCTTACTAATTTTAATACTTTGCTTGAAAATATAGTTACTCATAGTGAGTCTAAAATATCGGATATTCCAATTTTATCTAAAAAAGAAAGCGATAAGATATTACTTAAATGGAATGATACCTTTTCTTCATATCCATCTAAGAAAACCTTACATGGTTTATTTCAGGAACAAGTTAATAGAACACCAAATATTATAGCAACAATAGGTGCTTTTGAAGGTAAAGATCATGCTCATTTAACTTATCAAGAATTAAATTATAAGTCTAATCAATTAGCACATTATTTAAAAGATTTAGTAGGGAGAGTTGATTCGATTGTTGGTGTTTTTCTAGACCGTTCAATAGAAATGGTTGTAACTTTGTTAGGGATTCTAAAATCAGGATGTGCTTATTTACCTTTAGATACAGAATATCCAGCAGAAAGGATTGATTTTTTATTAAATGATGCAAATATTTCTATATTGATTACAAATAATGATTTAATACATAAGCTTCCGGAATATAAAGGAAAAATTATAAATATTGATAATAATGTACATATTAAACAATATAGTTGTGTGAATCCAGATTATGATGATAACATGGCGGAAAATGCAGCATATGTAATTTATACTTCAGGTTCAACAGGAAAGCCAAAAGGAGTTATGAATACACATAAGGGAATTTGTAACCGTTTATTGTGGATGCAGGAAACATTTAGATTAAAACAAAGTGATCGGGTTTTACAAAAAACATCTTGTAGTTTTGATGTTTCTGTTTGGGAATTTTTCTGGCCATTAATATCAGGAGCATGTTTAGTTATAGCAAAACCAGGAGGACATCGAGATGTGAACTATTTGATAAGTACAATTGTTAATAATAAAATAACTACAATTCATTTTGTTCCTTCGATGTTACAATTTTTTTTAGAAGATAAAAAAGTTCAACAGTGTAATAAGATGTTAAAAAGAGTAATATGTAGTGGAGAAACTTTAACCTATAAGCTTCAAAATAAATTTTTCGATAAATTAAATGTTTCTTTATACAATTTATATGGGCCAACAGAAGCGGCGGTAGATGTCACTTGGTGGGAATGTAAGAAAAAAGATAATCTTAATTTAATATCAGTTCCTATAGGCAAACCCATTGCAAATACACAATTATATATACTAGATAATTTTCTTCAACCACTTCCTGTAGGGATACCTGGAGAAGTTTATATAGGAGGAGCAAATTTAGCGAAAGGCTATTTGAATCGTTCAGAATTAACAGAACAAAAATTTATAAAAAATCCTTTTAATCCATATTCTAAACTATATAAAACAGGAGACTTAGCACGTTTTTTACCAGATGGGAATATTGAATTTATTGGAAGATTAGATTATCAAGTGAAAGTAAAAGGTTTTAGAGTTGAGTTGGGAGAGATAGAATCAGTTATTCGAGATCATTCTTCTATAAAAGATGTTGTTGTTATTTCCAAAGAAGATATCCCAGGGACTAATATTTTAATTGCCTATATTATTGTTTTAGATCAGAATCACTTTTCTATTAATGAACTTCGCAGTTATTTAAAAATAAAATTGCCCGATTACATGATTCCATTAAATTTTATGGTATTAGAGACTTTTCCATTAAATACGAATGGAAAGATAGAACGAAATCGCTTCCCAATTCCACAACAAATCGAATCTTTTGTATCAAATAATTTTGTTTCTCCTGAAACTGATGTTGAAAAAATTTTGGCTAATATATGGAGTTCTGTTTTAAAAGTAAAACGAATAAGCATTTATGATAATTTTTTCGAATTAGGTGGGGATTCTATACGAAGCTTACAAGTTCTTTATATGGCTAAAGAAAAAAAATTAAAGTTTACGCTGCAAGATATTTTCAAATATCAAACAATTGCCTCTATTGCCAAAGTATTAAAACAAGAGAATATAACAGACTGTCATCATAAAGAAAAGGCAGCAAACAGTATGAAGCAAGAAAAGCTGAGGCAATAGAGAGAGGAGTTTTTGATAAAGTAAATGAAAGTGATGTGGATGAAATTTATACAGAAGAGTATAACGATGGATCTATGAAACGAGTTTACATGGAAACAGATGGGATGGGTAATGCAAAAGTGCTTGCTAGTGAACATAGATTAGTAAATGGAGATATGAGACTATTAACCTATGATTATAACAGTAAAGAAGAAGGAGTGAAGTCAAGAGGTAAAGTTTATTTATTGGAAAACGGTAAATATACAAACCAAGCAGCAGGTCAATTTGTAATTAAAGAAGTGCTTAGTGCAACTGGAATGAGCGGAGTAGGCAAAAAGTTAATGGAAGAATTAGGGCTTGGATCAAATGCACGAATAGTCTATCAAGAAACAATGAATACAGGGGCAGCAAGAGAAATAAGTATAAATAGAGATACAGGTGCTCTTGAATATGTTCATACACAAGATTCAAAAGGCAATCAGGAAGTGGTTGTATTTAGTGATAAAGTTTCTTCACTTGGAAGTGGAGTTAAAGTTAAACAGTTCAGCAAACTTGATAAAAAAGAGCAAAATGATATATTAGCAAGTTTACCTGTAATGAATGATAAAGATCCTGCAATGTTAACATCAAAATTAGTCAGTATGCAGGATGAGCTAAAACAAGCTCAGATTATGAAATTAGCAAAAGCAAAAGGCTGGAGCTATGACAGTGAAAATAATACGTTAACAATGGATGTAGCAGGAACTAAGTTAGGGATGCAAGTTTTAAGGATGGGTGAAGATAAAGATGGGAAGCTTATTATACAAGGCAGAGAACTTGTAGATCGAGGTGGCAAACTAGAAGCAACTGGTGCTGAAATATGGATAGCAGATGCAGATTCAAGTTTTGGAGAAATTTTACTTAAAGGGCAAGATACAAGTAGTTTTCCAATAGGAGCACAATTAATAGCAATTGTTAAAGGTGCGGTAACGAATTTAAATATTATAGATAGTGATCAAAAAAATGTAATGAAGGTAGATGTTGGTAGTAATAAGTTGACATTAGCAGTGAAGACATTAAAAGGTCAGTCTCAAAGTCATTCTATTAAAAATAAAAATATTATAAATAAGGTATGGGATTTTATGAAAAATACATGGGATTATAGTGCAGAAAAAGGGATGGCAGCTTGGAATTTCATGGAAGCAGGATTGAAATTTGTTGCTAAACCAATTAATGCTTTTTTACGAAGTATAGGAGGTCAGGGATCTTTAGATAGTAATTTAGTAGACAGTGTTGATGAGAAATTTAATAAAGTAGATAATGCGATAGATAGTTTAGTTGGAAATAAACAAAAGACAAATAAGAGTACAGATAACAATGATAGTTTAAATAGAAATACAGGCACGACTTTTGATAATTTTATGAAAAATAAAAACACATATATTCAAAAATATAAAAAAGAACAAGATAAAAGTTGGAGGCAATCTGATAATATAGCTTCAGCAATTAATCAATTATTAAAAACAGAACAAAATTTTATAAAAATAGATGGGAAAGGCTTCAAAAAAGGTTATGAAGATATGGAGAATGCTTTTAAAAATGAAAAATATTTAGATTCAAATAAGTTAGATATGAATCGGAAAAATATATTTACACCAGGCACAGATGAGTTAAATGTATATGTTATTGATGAAGAAGTCTTTGGCGGGATACAAATTAAGGGGAGTTATGATAAGAAAGTTGTTGTAAATTCAGAAGATAAAAGAGCAGGTTTACAAGATCATTTTAGAGTAAATGCTAAAAAAGTAATTACAAAAAGTATTCATATACTTATAAGTTTGGATAATTTAAGTGACAATAGTTTAAAAGCTGGAGTATTTTATGGTTTTAGTTTAGGAAGTTTTGAAGTTGGAGGAGAATTAGAAAATAAAAGGGCGTATGCTAATTTGAATATTAGAATATAATGGGAGACTAAATATGAAAAAAAGTTTATTGTTGTTTTTTTGTTATTTATTATTAATAAGTTTTACTGTTGCAGAAGAAATCAAAATTGTGGAGGATTTACCTGGTAAAATGATTTTTACTTCAAAAAGAAGTTCTGATAGGAATATGTATATATATTTATTAGAAAATGGGAAATTAAAAAATTTGAAAATAGAAAGTAATATGGCAAAAATATCTCCGGATGGTGAACTTGTAGCAGCTTTCGTAAGTGATAATAAGGAAAATGATGAACTTTGTTTATATAGTTTAAAAGAAAATAAAATTATAAAAAAATATTCTATAAAAATAGGTATAGTAAATAACTTGGAGTGGGGGAAAAATAATAAATATATAATTTATGGATCATATGAAAAGACTGGCAATAAAAATGAGGATGGTCGAAATTTATATAATAAATATTTAATGCGTATAAATATTCGAAATGGAAAAGAAAAAATTTTGAAAAAATTTAGAGATGTTGGATTTTGGTATGATATCGAGGATATTTGTATTTCTCCAAATAATAAAAGAATGCTTGCTTGTATTGGAGAAAGTGGAAAATATAAAGATGTTTCTAAAGAAAATATGACAAAATTATATCTTATGAATATTAAAGGGAAAAAAATAAAAAAACTTTGGGATATAGCTGTTCCACTTGGTTGGTATCCAGATAATAAACATATTTTAATTCATACAAATAATAAAGATTGGAAGCAAATAAATAATGCCTTTGGAAGTTTGTATAAATTAAATGTGGATACGTTAGAATATGAAGTTGTGGAAGATATAGTTCAGAAATTTTATAGTTCAGAAAGATTGTGTCCAAGAGGGAAGTATATTTATAGTGCAGTTAATAATCCGTACCAAGTTTTTAGTTTAGTAGTTGGACGTGCTGGGGAAAGGGATAAAGAGATTATGGTAACATTTCCTGTTCCATATGACGTAGAGAGTAATGGGAAAAAAATAATCAAATATAGTGATGATAGTTGTCCTGATTGGTGGTATGAAGGGCTTAAGGAATTTTATGAAAAATAAAATAAGTTATTTAGTTCGCATAGAGTTAATGAGTTAACCAGATATGTATATTTATTGGAAAAAGGGAAATTAACAAAATTAGGGATAGAGGGGTTTTCTCCAAGCATATCGCCAAATGGTAGATATGTTTCAAGTTTTTATGATGGAAATAATTTAGTTATTTATGATTTACGAAAAAAGAGAATAAAATCAAATATAAAATAGCAAATTAAAGGATAAAATAATTGAATAAATTAATGTTAATAATATTTTTAGGCTTTATTTTCTCAATAAATATATTGCTATATGGAGAAAATATAAAATCCATTAAAAAGTATCATGATAATAAAAATTATTAAAAATATGGGAACAAGTTTTGGGAGTTCACAATATAAGTATTAATGATAATTTTTTTGATTTAGGTGGGCATTCTCTTCAAGCGATCCAGTTAGTATCTAAAATGTCGGTTTTGTTAGAACATAATATCTCCGTGAAATTTTTATTGTCTTATCAAAGTATTGCTGCAATCAGTGATTATTTTAAAGAGGATTACATTTCTAATCCAGAAAAAAGTTTAGAAACAATAAACAAAATTACAAAAATTTCTAATCAGTTATCTTCTTTTTCATTTTTGAAATTCGAAAAACGTTCTTTATTAACATTATATAATACTAGAAAAATTCAAAAGGTAGATGCAGTTGCATTAGGATATTTACCTAATACATTGCCTCATGATATGGGTTTAACTAAAAATGAAATAATCCAAAAATGGTTCAAGAATCTTCCACAAATTAGACGAATTTTTACAACTGAATTAGGACGTATTTGTCATATAACTTTACCGATATTTGCTTTTGAAATTTATAATAATTCAGAAAATTTATTAGATAATATTATGGCTGGAATCGAGATTGCAAAAAGTTTAGATGCTAAAGTAGTTTCCCTTACTGGATTACTCCCCTCTGCAACTGATTATGGCAATGACGTAAATAAAAGAGTTGTTGAAAAAAAAGATTTCCCAAAAATTTCAACGGGGCATGCTACAACAGCTAGTTCAGTAATTTTTGCAATTAAAAAAATTTTGTGCATGAGTAATAGATTTATTGAACAAGAAAAAGTAGGCTTATTAGGACTAGGATCAATAGGATTAACTTCTTTAAGATTAATGTTAAAAGTGCTTCCTCATCCATTAACTATTACATTGTGTGATGTGTTTGGAAAATATGAATTATTGGAACAAATTAAAAAGGAAATAATTGATGGTTTTGGGTTTAAAGGAGAAGTGAAGATAGTTATTTCAAAAGCACAAGTTCCTATCGATTTTTATAAAACAACTTTTATAATAGGAGCTACAAATATTGAAAATGTACTTAATGTTGATATGCTTAAACCGGGAACAATAATTGTTGATGATTCAGCTCCACATTGTTTTGATTATGTGAAAGCTATTCAACGATTTATAAAAAAAAGAGATATATTATTTACAGAAGGTGGCATGATAAAATTAAATAAACCTATTCATGAATTAAGATATATGCCATCATCTATAGATAAAAAAAATCCTTTTGCCATGATGGTAGATTATCGTACATCGGATTATGATTTAATGGGATGTATTTTTTCTAGTGTTTTTTCAGCAGTTTTTAAAGATATAGACCTAACTTTAGGGCAGGGAAATATTGATAATACTATTAAGCATTATAAAAAGTTGACAAAGTTAGGCTATGAAGGAGCAAATTTATCTTGTAGAGATTATATATTACCTTTTGAAATGATACAAGGTTTTAGAAATATTTTTGGAGATAAAAAATGAATGTAATAATATTTACGGATGTTAATGGTGTAATAGGATTTGGAAGATATGCAGGGGCATATAGAATTGCTACTGAGCTTCGAAAGGCAGGATATAGCACTCAAGTTATAGAATTTTTTGCAGATATTACTTTGAAAGATATTGAGGATATTACCTATAAATTTATTGATAACAACACATTGTTTGTTGGATTTGCTACAACTCTTTTAATAAAAAAGACCAAAAAATCATCAATTTCTAGGCTTGATAGAACTAAAGAAAATCGATATTCAGGACATTTGCCACAAGATGAAGATTTTGTTCAGGAAATGTTTAATATTTTTAAAAAAAGGAATCCCCAAATAAAAATTGTAATAGGTGGAGGAAAAGCAAATGTCACAACATTAAAAGGAGTAGATTATTGGTTTTGGGGGTTAGCTGATAGAAGTGTTATCGCATTGGCGAATCATTTAAAATTTGGAAATGAACTTGTTACTACTCCTGGACAAATAGGAAGTATTATTTCTAATAAAGATTATCCATGTTATGATGATTACTATAAATCAAAAATAATGTGGCAAAAACAAGATTATTTATTCCCAAATGAACATTTACCTATAGAAATAGATAGAGGATGTATTTTTAGGTGTGCATTTTGTGCTAATCCTTTACATAAAAATCCAGGAGAATATACTAAGTCTACAGAAATATTAAAGGAAGAGTTGATACGTAATTATGAGCTTTTTGGAACTACAGGATATATGTTTTGCGATGACACCTATAATGATAGTCATGAAAAAGTAATAAGATTGCATAATCTTTTTCAACAATTACCTTTTAAATTAGAATGGACAGGATATGGACGAGTTGATGTTATATATTCACATCCGGAGCAAAGAGAATTACTTATTGAGTCAGGTCTTAAGGCTATTTTGATAGGAATAGAAACTTTAAATCCTGCTGCTGCAAAAGAAATAGGGAAAGGAATACATCCAGATAAAATAAAAGAAACTCTTTATTATCTTAAAGAAACATGGAAAGGTGAAATAATTACTACTGGATCATTTATTGTAGGATTGCCAGGAGAATCAGAAGAATCTATTTGGAGTACAGTTGAATGGTTACAAAAAGAGGATTGTCCTTTAGATGATGCTGTTTTCAGTCCTTTAAATATTAGGCCAACAACTGATAATCCAAATGCTCCTATCTCTAAAATAGCAGCAAATCCCGAAAAATATGGATATACAATTACAGGTCCACAATTAGGGACAGGAATATCGACAGATGGTCCTCAGTGGCAAAATGAATTTATGAATAAAGAATATGCAGAAAAACTTACAAGAAAAATACAAGAGTCTTTTTTAAAAAAGAAACCTCTTGCTGATTGGGCAGTTTATTCTAGGTTACGGAATCTAGGATACAAACATAGTGAACTCATAACAAAAACTTCTAAGACTTCAGTGGTTCTTGATGATGCAACTATACGTAAAGAAAAAATGCAAAAGGACTATTTTAAAAAATTATTATCTTAAAAAATATCAGGAGATAAACAATATGAACAATTTTAATGATATAGAATATAGCGAAAAAGTTTTTGAAGACATCATTTTAACTAAAGATGAAATAATTTCAAAAGAGTTTTATGATTGTAATTTTATAAAGTGTGATTTTAGTGAATCATTTTTACAAAATTGTAAATTTTATGATTGTAACTTTGAAAATTCAAATTTAAGTTCTGTTAAGATAAAAAACAGTGCTTATTCAAATACAAGTTTTAAAAATTCTAAACTTGTTGGAATTAACTGGACAGAAGCGACTTGGGAAAGAACTCAACTTTATCGTCCCATAAATTTTTTTGAGTGTAATATAAGTTATTCCACATTTTTAGCCATGAAGTTAAAAGAAATTGAGATAATAGGGTGTCTTGCTAAGGATGTTGATTTCAGGGAAGCAGATCTTACAGAAGCAAATTTTAAAGAAACAAATTTAGTTGATAGTTTGTTTTTAAATACTAATCTCACAAAAACAAATTTTAGAAATGCTAAAAATTATACTATTGATATAACTATAAATAAAGTAAAACAAGCCAAATTCACATTACCTGAAGCTATGGCATTATTATATTCATTAGATATTCAGATTACTTAAAAGAAGGAGAAATAAAACAATGAATGGAAAAAGGGAAAAAACAAGCAGGACTCTAGATTTTCCATATGTTTCAGTTCCTGATGAAATAAATTTTTTTATTTATCCTCCAATGAAATCTTCTTTAGGGCATGAAACATTTTGTTTAAAAGATAAATTAGATTTAGATAAAGCTTACTTGAAAGAGGATTTATTTACAATTTATGTTTCAATTCCATATTGTAGAACTAAATGTAATTCTTGTTGCTGTTTTAGAGGTTTCCTTCCGGATAATGCAGATAAAAATTCTTTTTTAAATGATTATCTGAATGTTCTAATTAGCCAGATAAAAGCATATGCAGATACTATACGGGTTACTTCATCTAAATGTGGAGCGATTTATATAGGTGGAGGAACTGCTTCTGTATTAACAGTAAATCAAGTAGAGAGATTAATAAATGTATTAAAAAATTCATTTAACATGACATTAGATATAGAGATTAATTTAGAAGGGAATCCCCTAGATTTTTCTTTAAACTATTTAGAAAACATAAAAAAGAGTGGAGTCACTAGATTATCTATAGGATATCAAAGTGGACAGAACATAACTTTAGAAGCACTTAATACAGCTCACAGGCGAAAAACAGCATTAGAATCTCTTAATAATGCTCTTTCTGTAGGCTTTGAAGCTGTTAATGTAGATTTACTTTTTAATGTTCCAGGACAAACATTTGAACAATGGAAGAAAGATATAGAAATAATACTGAAGGTTAAACCAGAAAGTATAAGTGTAGGAAATTATGTTGTATTTCCAGGAAGTAAAGCAGAGGACTTGATTAAAAATGGACACTTAAAACAGCAACATGATCTTGATATCGAATATGAATGGTATCTTTGGACTGTTGAAAAATTAAAAGAATATAATTATTCCGAACAAGTTAGAGGCATTTTTACTCAACCCAATCATAGGCAAAAATATGTCCAATTAAGCTGTAATAGCAGCAGTGAAATATTGGGATTTGGAGCAGGTGCATATAGTTTTATTAATGGATATCAGTTTACCATTACAAAAGATTCAGAAATATATAAAAATCAAGTAAAAAATGGTTTATACTTTGAAGCTGACAGCCTATCTCCTAAAGCTAGTTATAAAAATTTAATGGAAAGATATATTATACATAATTTCTATTCTGCGAAATTAAATCGTATAGATTTTTATAATAAATTTAAAAAAGACCCTATGGATATTTTCCATGAGATTTTTACGAAACTGAAACAACATTCTTTAGTAAAAATTAATGATCAAAAAATTGAATTGACAGAATTAGGGAAAAAATGGAGAAAAAATATTTATTATGAATTTCATTCTAAAGAGATAAAATATGAACAAAATTAATATATCAATTTCAGTAAAATGTCTTAAATGGCTAATTTTAGCTTGTTTTGGGCTATCTTTAGTTGCTTGTACAAGAATAGATATGTCTATTAAAGACTATAGTGTTAAAAATGATAAAGGAAAATCCATATCCTTTTATATTTGTACCGAAGAAAAAAACACAGAACCTTCTAATAAACTTTTATTATATATACAAGGCTCAGGTAGATTTTCTGTTAAAGAATATGGATATAGAGGTGCTCCTGCTGTATATTTAGGATATGATGTCTTATTTATAGAGAAATATGGTTATGATGATAAAAAATTGTTTTACAAGACAAATTCATTTGAGAGAAGAATTAATGATATAAATTTCGTTTTAAACCATGTTAAAGAAGATATTTATAAGAATAAGCTAACTGAAGTAGCTGTTATGGCAGATAGTGATGGTGGAGTAATAGCGCCTAAAATAGCTTCAAATATCCCAAATCTAAGTGGATTAATTGTATTAGGAGCAGGAGGCTTACCACAGAAAAAAGAATTTGAGATATTTTTAGAAAAAGAAATGGCCCAAGAAAAAGGACAGGGAGCATTTGAGTATACTGGTATTTTTGATAAGCAAGATTTGCAGGATAAATTTCAAGATATAAAAGATAATCCTAGAGAAGACTTATTTTGGTTAGGAAGACCTTATAAAATATGGGCTTCTGCTTTAGAATATGACCCAATACCATATATAAAAAAGTTAAAAGTGCCTGTACTTTATATTATTGGGGATAAAGATTATAGTGTTCCTATCGAAAGTTTTGAATATTTAAAAAATCAGGTTAAAGACTATGATAATTTTGAATTTCATCTACTGCCAGGAGTTAATCATAATTTTGTAGATGTAAACAAAAATAAAGAAAAAATGAGTTTTATTATTCGCAAAATCATCATTCCTTGGTATAAAAAGAATAAAGATAAACTAGCTGCGGCAGAGAATACAGATTTAAAATAAATAAAAATAGAGGCTTAAATGTTTAAACCAAATTTTAAAATAACACCTAAAATGCTAAATTATTTAACTGATATAGCAGTAAATAGAGCAAAAGTTTTAGATACGCCTTTAATACGCAAATGGGAAGAAGACTTTAGAAAAGAAGCCATTATAGAGATGTCGCATGCAAGTACTGCTATTGAAGGAAATAGGCTATATAAAGAACAAGTTGCTAGTTTATTTCTTGGTAGACATATTGACGCTTTATTTAAAGATACTCAAGAAGTTATAAATTATTTCAATGCTTTAAAATATATCAATGAATTTAAACAAACAGCTACTAAAACTCCATTAATAACCAATGAAACTATTTTAAACCTGCATAAACTCATTACAGATAAGGTTATGAGAAAACCTGATCAAAGCGGAAGATATAGAAAAAACAAAGAGAATGTATGTGTTGTAAATAGTTTAACAGGAAAGGTTGTTTTTAGACCGCCAGAAACAAAAGAAGTACCTAAATTAATGAATGAACTGTTAGAATGGTTGAATAGTGACGACATAATAGAATTAAACTCTATTCTTAAGGCAGGCCTTGTTCATTATGAATTTGTGCGAATACATCCTTTTATTGATGGAAATGGAAGAACAGCAAGGGCATTAGCCTATTTGGTTCTATTTAGAGATGGTTTTGACCCTAAACGATTCTTTTATTTAGATGATTATTATTGGAATGAAAGACCTAAATATTATGCTACATTAAATACAATTGATCCAAAAACTTTAGATTTAACAGGTTGGCTGGAATATATATGTTGTGGAGCTTCTTTAAGTATTTATAGTATGAGAGAAAAAATGGAGCTCCTAAGAGGTAATAAAGAAAAACAGGTTACAAATAAACAAGTTTTAATGAAAGAGAGACATGTTAAAACAGTAGAATATTTAAAAAGATATGGAACAGGCACTAATAGTGCTTTGCAAGAATACTTTAATGTGAGCAGTAATACTGTTTACCGTATTTTTGAAGAACTAATGAAAAGAGGCATTGTCAAAAGAATTGGTAAAGGCAGAGATACCTGTTATGTTTTGCGTAAAACAACATCATAAAAAATATTTTTGTTTATCCTCCTCTATAATATAAAAACTTTCCTTTGCAAAATTATCCCAAAAAAATATCATAAAAACGTGTACAAACTGGTTTTTTCACGATATAATAATATTGTGAGTCGATAATGTCGACGAGAAATTAAAAGGCAGGAGGCAAGAAAATGATATTAAAAATAGATAGAAAATTAAATGCGGGTAGAACATTTTATGTCGGTCGTTTTCCAGATGGAACTACTTACCAAGACCTTAAAAAAGTTTTTGGATGGCCAAAAAAATATAAAAACGCAGGTGTGAAAGTACAATGGAAGGGAACAATAGATGGTGAAATTTTTACAATTTGTGATGTTAAACAGTATGGATTAATTACTGAAAATACAGAATGGTATATAACAGCGGCAAATGAAGTAGTTGGTGATTTAGTTCTTGATTATTTTGAAGAAACAATAGAAAAACTAAAAATTAAAAAAGTAGCATAATAATAGGAGGAATAAACCAATGAAAACACAAGCAGCTTTAGCAGCTAAAGCTATTAAAAAAGAATTAAAATCAAAATTTCCAAATGTAAAATTTAGTGTGAGAAGTGATAATTTTTCTATGGGGGATAGTGTTAATGTCTCTTGGATAAATGGTGTTCCTGCAAGATTAGTCGAAGAAATAATAAGTAAATATCAATATGGATCATTTAATGGGATGGAAGATATATATGAACATACTAATACAAGAGATGATATGCCACAATCTAAATTTGTTAGTTGTCATAGAGAAATTAGCGATGAAATACTTAATAAAGCATTTGAAGATGCAAAAGAATACTTTGCGTTTTTTAAAGATGTAAAAGTAATTAATGAATGGATTCCAGAAATAAGTTACACAGCAAGAGAATATTTGTTAACTAAGTTAAGAAATAAAGATTTAAGTGATGGGTATTCTTTTAGTTTTTTGAGGTGTATAAATGTCTAAAAAAAAGGAAACCCCTACAATAACGAAAGCTAATGCAGGGGCTACAGGGTTATAACCATTTGGGTATCCTATATCCTAGACGATTTAAGTATAGCACAGGAGTCCCTATAAATCAATATTTTTTAAAGATTGTAAGAGAATGATTTTAAAACAAGGAGGTAAAAAATAAAAAAAATTAGAGAAAAAAAAGAACCCCCACAGAAACCGAAGTCAGAGTGAGGGCGGTATCTACGAATAGACAACCTTAGTCAGTATCTATTCTAGCATACCAACCTAAAAACTTCAAGAAATAATCGACTGACTTTAAAACTTGTGGGTATATTCTTTCTTTTCTCGAGAAATTTATTTTGAGAAATAAGGAGGTATATTATTATGCAAGTTTTACAAAAAACAAGCCAAGAAAAAAGCACTCAAAAATTGACTTTATTTTCAATCACAGAAGATTTGAAAATATTAGAACAATTAGAGCAAGATTCAGAGGTAGTTGATACAACCACAGGTGAAATTACTATTAATGAAGAATCAGTTTTAGAAGAATTGAAAGCTGATACTTTAGCTAATTTTGATAAAAAAGTAGTCGCCTATAGAAATACTATCAAATATCTCGAAAATCAAATCTTATTCTGTAGTCAAGAAACCGCCAGAATTAAAAAGTATTCCAATTCTTTAGAAAAATCCATATCTCGTATGAAATCCATATTACTTTATTGTATGGAAGTTCTTAAGAAAGACAAAGTGGATTTACCAACCGGACAAAAAGTCATAAGAAAACAACAAATTAAATATAACTACTCTGAGCCAGTCCTGTTGGAAAAGCACCCTGATTTCTTTCGGAAGGAATACAAGCTGGATAAAAGACAAGCAAAAGAGGCGTTTAAAAATCATCAAATTACAGAAGGTATTAGCACAGAGAGTGTTGTTACCTTGTGGCTTAAATAGGAGGCATTAATTATGAAGATTACAAATCTTAAAGTTATCCCTAAAGATGACATAAGCAAAGGAGCATTAGCCTCTGTTGAAGTAACTTTTGATTTTTTCTTACATCTCAGAGGTATTACATTGATGAATACAAATAATGGTCTATGGCTTTCTATGCCATCAAGAACATACGAAAAAGATGGAGAACAAAAATATTATTCTTATGTATGTCCTAGTAAGGGGTTTGAAGAGTACCTTTTAGCTCTTGTTAATCAAAAGTACCAACACAGCATAGACTATGAGCAAATGAATCAAGATGTAAATAATAAAAAAATAAATGAATTAAAAAATGAAGTACAGCTTGAAAGCAGTGTTGAAAATAATGATTTAACAAGTGAAATAGAGGAAGAAATACCATTTTAGGAGGTTCTACTATGTACGATGAAAGCAATGTTGTTTATATATCACGCAATGATTATGAAGGCTTAACTGATGATGAAAGAGGACAATATTTATCAGGGAAGCATATAGTTATCGAGGAGGATTATGATGTTTAAAAAAGCTAGTAAAAAACAATCCAAATTAAGACTTGCTATAGAAGGAGCAAGCGGTAGCGGTAAGACATATTCAGCTTTGATATTAGCAGAAACTTTAGCAAAAACTTTAGGGGAAAAAGTCGCTGTAATTGATACGGAACACGGATCAGCGAGTTTATATTCTGACAAGTTTAATTTTGATGTTGTTGAGTTAAAACCGCCTTATACTCCAGAGGCTTATATTAGGATGATAGATGCGGCAGAAAAGATGGGTTATGGAGTTTTGATTATAGACTCTATGTCGCATGAATGGAACGGTAAGGGTGGATGTTTGGATTTGGTGTCAAAGGTTGATGGGAACAGTTACACAGCATGGGGGAAAGTAACACCTAGACATGATAATTTTATCAACGCTATTTTATCAACCAATATGCACGTAATAGGTACTATGCGATCAAAAACGGCCTATGAAACAGGCACAGACGCTAAAACAAATAAGATGACAATACAAAAGAAAGGCACAGCACCTATTCAAAGGGAGTCTGTAGATTATGAGTTTACTGTTGTCTTTGACCTTAACCAAAATCATATGGCCAGTGTATCAAAAGACCGCACCAGCCTATTTGATGGAAAGGATTTTATAATTGAAGCTTCTATAGGTAAAGAAATTTTGGGCTGGTTAAATAGCGGAGAAAAAGCAAAAACTCCTCATCAACAAATCACAGAAATACTAGATAGATTTTCAGGTGGAGATGAGGAAAAGGGAAAAGCAAAATTAAGGGAATATACAAAAAGAAAAGACGAAACGGTCGGCAAGATTGATTCAGTAAATTTGCTAAATCATCAACAGGCTAGTTATGTGCTAGGTCAAATGCAAACCGCAGGTCTTTAAAATAAGCGACGCTGAGAAAATCAGCGCCACAATCCTTTATAGGAGGTGGTTAAAATGTCATGGGAAACAATGAGCTTATTAGAAAAGATAATTACAGTAATATACGGAATCATTATGCTATTTGGTTTTTGTTTTTGCCAAGTGCTTTTAGAGGATTGCATAGATGATTACAAAAGGAACAAAAACAGGAGGAACAAATCATGATTATAAAAAATATATTCACAGATAAAGAACTTATAGAACATTTTGAAGAAGATACTAATACTACCTTAAAAAAGTCAAGATGGTACTGTCTTTATGATGTAGCACAATATTCTAATGTTGATAAAGCTATGTTTTTAAAGGCAGATACAGATAATTTTTGGGTAGATGAAGACACGGCTATTATTAAAAAGCTTCTTATAAATCAAGAGTATATTACAGGATGGCATATTGAAACGAGGTTACATCAAGGGGAGCATTTAGATTTCTGTATTATTTATTGCCCTGAAATTATTAAAGAAAAGCAAAAAAAAACTTTAAAGAAACTACAAAACGAAGTGGATTTTTTAAAGAAACAAGTAGCTTAAAGGAGGATATTGACATGATTAATATATATCAAGAACTTTATATCTATATTGACAAAATTACACAGGGGTTAGAGGCTTTTTTAAAGGACCATGCAATAGCTCAAGGTTTCCAAAAAGAGTTAAAAGGTAAGAATACTTTAACCATTACAAAAGCCACAGATAATTTTATCGCTATTTTACTTAATAGTGATAACTGCTGTGAAGCTGTAATAAGGGTGGATACTACCTTTAGATGTGCAGAAGCATTGATATTTCGCACAAATAATGAACAGGGTAGTCAAATAGCTTATGTTCAAGAAAAAGGCAAAACAAAGGAGTATGCGAGGCTTAAGAAAAAGATTAGCAATGATGTGGTAGCTTGGTTAGAAAGTTTGCTAGACGCATAAAACATATGGAGCGGCTTAAAATGTCGCTCCATTTCAAAGGAGAGGCTTATGTCTGAATTAATTTATACGAATATAAAGGCTAACAGCTTTAAGGTTTGGGGTTTTGATACTTATACAGATGAATTAACAAAAGAAGAAGTAGTAACTTCATATAGAGGAAGAATAGGACTACCAAAAGAAAAATTGAATAAGTATATAAAAAGATTTCCTAATACTGAAACAGCCTTAAAGTATATAAAAAATAAAATTAATAAAAGAAAAGAGAAAAGATACAAAACAATCTCAGCCAGTAAATATTTTGAAATGGTAGAAATCAAAATGCCTTTATCTTCAATAACAAGGTTTATAGAAAGAGAAGGAAATAATATATAGGAGGTATTTATTATGGGAGCAATAGAAATAGAATTAAAAAATAGAATCAAATTTTTTGAAAAACGTTTTGGCTTTAGAGCAGATACAACTATCGCTGAAATGAAAGGTAATTTTTTTAGAGCAAGTAAATATATAGCTTATATGGAAGTAAAAGATATTTTAAAAAATATTAAAGTTAATCTGTAAGAAATTATGGAAAAGGAGAACAATAAAATGGGCGAAATAGCAGATGATATTATAAGTGGGTTTCAATGTTCGTGGTGCGGAGTATGTTTTGAAGAAGAACATGGATACCCTGTAATATGTGATGACTGTTGGAAAAATGCAACAAAAAAACAAATAAAAAGTTCAGGTGTGCAAAAAGCTATTTATGCTGAACTGTAATTATGGGCAGGAGCGAGTTTTCTAGTTTTCAATGCTTCTTATCAAAAGTAAAAACTAGACTGGCAGGGAATAGTTATATGACTATTAAATAAGCAGGCTACGAGGGACAAATCCTAGACAAACGTGAAACTTATTTTAAGGACTATATCCTTACCTTGCCAGAATATTTTTAAAAACAGGAGATATAAAAATATGAATAGAATTACATACAGCCATCCAGAGTGGCAAAGGATTAAAGATGAAGTAGATACTAAATTTCATTATGATTTTAACTTTATACAACATAATTTAGTTAATAAAATGCTTAAGGGAGCTGATTTTGAAAACATAGTAAATCCATCTTTTAATATGCTTATGAAAAATTATGTATTTGACAGGATAGATAAAGAAGAATGGCTGGAAGAATATTTTGAAAATATAGGCGAAAAAAGTAAAGAAATCAATATAAAAGATGATGAATTTGATAGTTTTTGTGAATGGGCTAAATGCAATAAATATTCAAAGGTTATGGATTTATGGGATGAGAACGAACATTATCCTATGTGGAATACCTTATATGAAGTTAGAAGTGATTATTTAAGCGATAAACTTTTACATTGTATAGATGAATTATACGAAATAGGTTTTGGTGTAATGGAAGGCGGAGAACATTTTAATACTTTATTGTTTGTTTCAGGTGCAGGGTATAATTTTATGCAAAAACATTGGATTCCATTATATACAAAAGTTTTAGGTTATGTTGATGAAGATGTAAAAAAATAAACTGAATTAAAAAGAGGGTATTATAATGAATATACAAGAATACTTAAAACAATATATCAAAGAAAGAGATGATCTAAAAAAAAATAGTAATTTAAAAGGATCTGAAATAAAAGAGATAGAAGACAATATAAAAAAACTATCAGAGGAAGAATATAAAAAAAAGAGGGAAATATCCAATTATTATTCAGATTTAACAAACAAAGAGTATAATAAAATTAATGAGCTCAAAGATAGCATTGATACAAATTATAAAAACGCTGTTTTTCTGCCGCAGCAAAAAAGATACCTATATTTTACAGAGGTTGCTTTAAGTAATAAGAGCTCTATTACTGTTGATTATATTTCTTTTTTAGATTTCAAAAGATTAGAGAATGATCGACGTTATGGCAAGTTTTTAAAGCCTCTTTTTGATGAAGATAATTTAAAAGTAGGGCTATATATCTATGAAAATGATAAACCCAAAAATAAATATACTTTATGTTGTATAGGACAAACTATATTTAATCATAGTTCAGATATTATAAATATTCCATACATGTATGGTCTCAGATATGATACTTTTTATAGTAAAGCCAATATTAAAAACATTATTAAAGATTTTCCAACTCTTGAAGATATAGAAACATGGCTTAATAAAAATTTTGTAAAAATATTGAAAGAATTTTATGAGACCTTTAAAGAGTTTGAAACAGAATATTTTGAGTTTTTAGAGTTAGTTAAAAATGAAAATTTAGAGGTAATAAAAGAAAAACTAGAGGATAAATAAAATATTAGGAGGTATGAAAATGTCAATATCTGTAAAAAATATTGTTAATAGTTATCTTGAGAAAAGTAAACAGCTTGAAAAAGACAATGCTGTGGCAGAAAAAGAGGCGGTAGAAAATATAGAAACAGCAAGTAAACAAGTAACACAATTAAGTAAAAAATTAGAGAAAGCTAAAAATAAGGTAAAAGTTTATGAAAAAGAGGCAAGTAGTTTCAAGTATATTTCTTGGGTAGATGCAATTATAAAGCCTATTGCAGAGGAAATGAACAAAAAGCTAGAGAACAGATACTATGATATTTTAGGACCATTTGGACTGTCGGCCGAAACATCTATACATTTTTATAAAAATGGAGTTGATAAAGACGAAAAATTTGAGGGGGATAATTGCCTTAGTATATCTTTTCGACCAATTAGTTTAAAGAAAGGTATTATCCATGTAGTTGATTATTTAATAAATACTAAACAATATGAAAAAAATACAACGGGAGAGCTTAATGGTTTCAACTATCTTGATACACCTATTAAAGGAGGTATTGATTGGCTATTAGCCTTTATGAATAATCAAGAAAAAAAGAAATTACAGGGTCTAAAACTATGAACCAACAAATGACTCTATTTCCAGAGCAAGATAAAAAATTATCAATTAAAAAGCGAGTAATATCTGATAAGTCAATAGATTATGAATATGTCTATACTGATAAAGAGGAAGAAACCAATCAAGACAGTGGAAAATTAGGACAATTTCATAAAAAATGTATTAAAAATAAAAAAAATAGATTTGTCATCTTTATAAAATATAGATGTATCAAAGATAAAATGGGCTATATTAAGCACGAGGGAGTTAATATAGATTCTAGTATTGAAAGGATATTTAAAGACGAATGCGATAGTTTTGGAGGCTCTTATGGCTTATTAAACGATATAGATAGTAGCTCAACGAAAGAAGAAGCAAAAAAAATAGTTGAAAGTATATTAGAGGAAAAAAAAGAACACTGTAATTATGGGTATATAGAAAAAGGATATGGTTTATATACAAAAGACATACATTGGGAATATATGAAGCTTATTATAACAGACAATGCTAAAAACTTTTTAAGTAACTTAATAGATGTAAAAAAATTTATATCTGATTGGGATAATATAAAAGGCCACTATGCAACAGAAGAAGAAAGAATGAGAGAAACAAAATATAATGATTTTGAAGCAGAAGAAAAATTACTCGGCGAAGAAATACAAGAGATTGAAAGCATATTAAAGCATAGATGTGGTTTAGAGCCAGAATATTTTTCAAGTAATTCCAAAGGAAAAAAACAATATAATTCAAACTGGATTAATATGAAACTAGAAGACCTTATTAAAAAGAAAACAGCTAAAAAAGAAAGAAAAAAATATGTTGAAAAAGAGACATATTATATGCGTTTTAGAGGATATCCTAACGCTTAAAATTTAATTGTGAAAACACTGTTTTCACTTTTCAAAGGAGGCAAACAATGACCGGACTAACAGATGATATTATAAATGGGTTTCAATGTTCATGGTGTGAAGTATATTTTGAAAAAGAACATGGTTATCAGGTTGTATGTGATCATTGTTGGCAGCATGCAACAAACGAAGAGAGAAAATCAGGCGTTAAAAAAGCAATTCATGCTGAATCATAAAGTATATACTTAATTTTTAAGAAAATTTATAAGGAGGAATATAGTAAAATGAATAAATATTGTACAGACAAAATTACAAATGTTTTATGCCAATATTTTAATAATGAAATCAATAAAAATGAGAAAGTTATTAAGGATATGATAGAAGTGGCCACAAAAGAAGAATTGGCAGAATATATTTTAGATAGTTTTAATAAGGCTTCATTATTAAGTGAAGCTATCGGCAAAATTCCAAAGGAGGATAATTAAAAATGCAAGTAATAGAACTTTTAACCAAACTAGAAAGAGTTAATCAAGAAAATAGAGTATGGATAAAATTAGGAAGAAAAAATCATGCTTTAGGAATCAACACAGATGATAATTGCGATATAGATATGTATGCTACACATAAAGGAGCTTGCGATATTGTACAAGTAAAAGATTTAATCAAGTATTTATTACAGGTAAAGCCAGAACAAAATGCTTTTTTACAAGGAATAAATAATATGTCATATGATTTTTCAGGCGTAAAATATGATAATGAAGCAAACGTATTATTGTATGTTAACAAGCTTGATAAGGCAGCGTAAAATAGAAAATTGTTGATTAAATGTAAAGAAACTATTATACTTTCTGTACATTGAAAAGGAGATGTAAACAAACTATGTCTATTATTAAAATAGGGACTTTTAAAAATCAACCAGAAGGCTTTAAAGCCTTTATTCCTGATAAGTTTCCTCCTAGTTTTAATTTTAATGCAAAGCTGATGAATAAAAACAATCAAGCTACATTATTAATAGGCAAGCTTGATGGTCTTACTAGATTTTTACCTGATTGTGATTTTTTTCTGCTTATGTATTTAAGAAAAGACGCAGCCTCTTCAAGTCAAATAGAAGGGACTATGGCAACAATGATAGACGCTATTGAAGCAGAAGTACAGCTTAATAAAAATATTCCAGCAGATGTTGACGATATTTTACATTATATAAAAGCCCTTAATTATGGAATAAAAAGAGTTTCTAAAGATAATTTCCCTATATCTCTCCGTTTTATAAAAGAGTTACATAAAGAACTTATGACTCAAGCAAGACAAACACATTTCTCTGATCCTGGTCAATTTCGTAAAAGTCAGAACTGGATTGGTGGAACAAGACCAGATAATGCTCGATTTGTTCCTCCTCCTGCTTATGATATGATACAAGCCTTGAATGACCTTGAAAAATTTTTACATTCCGATGATATAATCCCAAAAATTATAAAAGCAGGTCTTATTCATGCACAATTTGAAACAATCCATCCTTTTTTAGATGGGAATGGCCGAACAGGAAGAATGCTTATTACTTTTTATTTATGGAAAGAAAAATTTTTAGAAAAACCTGTTTTATTCATATCTTCTTATTTTAAAAAATATCAACAAATATATTATGAAAAATTACTGGCTTATCACAATGGAAAGGTGGAGGACTGGATAGATTTTTTCCTTGATGGCGTAATTGAAATTTCTAATGAAGCTATAGATATTGTTGGAGATATTACAGCTTTACGAGAGCAAGATATGGCTAAAATTCACAAATTAGGCAAACGTGCCTCAGAAAGTGCTTTGAAAGTCCTGCCAAAATTATATAGACAACCTATTATTAATGCTAAAGTTTTGAGGGAATGGACAGGATTTAGTCGTGCAGGAACACAAATAATGATAGATAGATTTATAGAGATGGAAATACTTACTCCTAAAGATAAAAATAAAAAATATGCTCAATCGTATATATATAAAAAATACATAGATATATTTACGACATAATAGTAAAGGAGTAAGTTGTTATGATAGAAGCAGATAAAATAAAACTTAGAATATTCAATAAAGTTAAAGAAAAAATGGTCTTTGGTCCAAGAGAAGGGGAAGAAAATGCGTCATGGATATTAGCTGTTGCTCATGCAAATAATCAGCCTGTAATGAGATGGGCGGAAGTTCAAGATCAAACAGGTAAAGATATTTATGAGGATGACGTAGTAAAATATAATGATTGTTTTTGGGATGTAAAGTATAAATCAGCAGTTGGATTTTATTTGGAAAAAGATAAAAATAAAGACCTTTTTAATAAAATAAATATGGAAGATAAACAACCATCAACCCTTAATCTCACTAATGAAATTGCTAAAAAGAGTTTAATTGAGGGCTGTAGAGTTAAAAAAATATAATGAAGGCAAAATATTATGTGTATATGCTTAAATGTTCTGATGAAACAATATATACAGGATACACAACAAATTTAGATAATAGAATTAAGGCACATAATGAAGGGAAAGGGGCAAAATATACAAGAGGACGAAGCCCTGTAAAATTAATATGGTCTAAAGGCTTTTCTAGTCTTAGCAAAGCCCTTAAAGAAGAAATAAGAATTAAAAACTTAACAAGAAAACAAAAATTATTTTTGATTAAAGTTTAAGTAATATTTAGTCAGTTGGAGAGAAATAAATTGAAGTTAAAAGTTACAGATATTCAGGTTGGGAAATCAAAAGCAGAGCAATATGTATTATCATTATGTAAGTCTTTAAAATATCCTGTAACCCATAGAAAAGAGCTTAATAAAACAATAGAAATCAATAATGGTATTAAAGTAATAAAAATAAACCTTGAAAAAGAAGTAGAATTTGTAAGACATAATGGAAAAGCCAATATGCTTCAATTTATGTTCGATACAAATGATATTTTTTTAAATACACCTTTAAATATAGGCATAAAAAATGATGGTGTCGAAGGTATAAAAGTAAAAATAGAATCTAATTTTGGGGATCATTCAAGTAGCATAAAAGGTGAAGGATATATAGAATCCCCTGAGACTTCATTAGTTGATGATATTTTGTATTATCGAGAAGAAGTTATAAAAGCATATAATGAGTCTGATTTTAAAAAATTTTCAAGAGGATATAGGTCATATCTGCAAAGTTGTATTTCCTTAGTGGATTGGTTTTTATATAGATATACTTTTTTTGTTAAAAATAAGATCCCTTTAAGCGAAAAGGCTTATGGTAATATAGCGATATTAGATTCAAGGCGTTCAATAGAAGACAGACTTGAAGCTTGGATGACAACATTTGCAGTCAATAACAAAGAAGAATTTAAGCAGTCAAAATATAGAGCCAAATTTTTTGATTTGAAAGGTCAAAGAAATAAAATTGTACATCCTGAATCTCCTACCATAGAGTATGAGGTTAGAAATATTGTTAAATACTTAAATTATGTACAAGATGGAATAGGTGGCCTTTTTGCAGAGCTTAGAAGATATACTGGATATAGTGAAAATATAGGTTTTATTAGACAAATTCAGAGTCAAGGTAAAATTGAAATAATAACAAACAAATAATGGTATATCCCTTAAAGGATTAGAATATGAGCAAGAATTTAAAAAACATAATAATAGTTACGCTCCTCTTTATTATTGTGATGATTATATTTTTACCTTCAAAATTTATTTATCCAAAAAACGTTAATTTGTTTTCAGATGTTACTAGTTTTTATTTTTTCAGTGCATTACTCCAAGCAAATGCAGCATTTTTTTCAATTATAATTGTTGCTCTCATTTCTAAAAATCAAAGTCTACAATCTTCAATAAATGCTATAAAAACATCTTTAAAAGATAGTAAAATAATAATTGCATATCCAACTTGGATTATTGATTTTGATAAAAAAAAGCTTAAAGATAAAAGAAAGTTTTTAGATGAAAGCTTTAAGGGTGGAGATAAAGAACTTAAGACACATAGCGAATATTGGTATGAGATAAGTAAGGAAAAAGAGAAAATTAAGTATTTTATAAAAAAACAATTTTCAGCACTTTTATTTATAAGTGTAGTATTGTTTGCAGTTGGAATATGTTTATCTCATAAAATACATGCAATAGGCGGATATGTAGAGTATAAAGTACTATCAGTCTGTATTATTATAGAAATAGGAATACTTTTTTTAGGTTGTGTTCCTATTCTCAAAGTCATAGATGAGTAATAAAGAAAAATTACATATTCCCTTCAAATGTTCATAATGGGAATGAATAGGAGGAACTAAATGGCAAAAGTTAAAGTCCATGCTGGAGATTTTTTAAAGGGAGACAGTCAGTATAGTTTGGGGTCATTCATGTTAAAAACCAAAGAGCATAGTATTATAGGGGAGGTAGTGCCTATTACAGAATTGGAAATGGTAGAAGTTGCTGATGAAGAAAATGTAAAAAAATTAGGTGGTACAGTTGGCTGGGGAGTTGCGGGTGGTGTTCTTTTAGGTCCATTGGGTTTATTAGCAGGACTTCTTCTTGGTGGAAAAAAGAAAGAAGTTACTTTTATTGCTAAGTTTAAAAATGGTAAAAAATTACTTGCTACTACTGATAGTCAAACTTTTACTAAATTACGAGCAGCAGCATTTTAGATAAATATATAGACCAATAGTAAATGGACAGAAAATGACAATAACAATTTAATTTGTTTCATTATAAAGATTTCAATATCATTAACAAAATAATAATAAGAGCAACTAATAAAGAGAGTGAGTTAATAAAATTTATCATTGGTTAAAGTCTCCTTTGAAATAATCTATTTATCTTTTGTATATCAAAGGCAATTTCTTCTGGTGTTTTTTCTCCAATAATAAAAGATTGTATCCTATTAATGATTTTAGAAGGTTGGATGCGGCAGAATATAAAAAGCGAGGTCTTGCAAAAAAGGACTTCGCTATTTTTTTGCTTAAAAAAGCTATTTTCATCAAATATATGTTTGATGAAAAGATAAAAGTATGCTATAATCTTTTTAAATCCTAGACAACTGCTCTATTTTTAGAGGAGTGGATTAATAAAGTGGAGGTCAATAAATTTTATGAGAAAACATACCTTTTCATCAAATGTTATTTTCTTTCACCAAAAATTACAGTGGGTGTCCTATGATAAACAAATTTGCGATTTTTATGGAAGTAGAGAAAAATTACTCAAAAAGGACGATTGAAGAATATTTGAGTGATTTAAGCCTTTTTAACGATTTTTTTAAAAAAGATATTTTAGAAGCAAAAGATTCAGATATTAAAGAGTTTTTGTTTTATTTAAAACGAGATCGAAATTATAGTGCCAGAGGTCTTTTAAGAAAACAAGCAACTTTAAAATCTTTTTTTAGATTTTGTATGAGAGAAAAAAAAGTAGTGGTAAATCCAATGGAGTTCATTGAAAGTCCAAAAATACCAGAAAGAAAACCTGAGTATTTAACAGACAATGAAAGAATTAGAATATTTAATGAAGCGAGAAGAAATATAAATACGCTACAAGGAAAAAGAGACTATGCAATTATCACTCTTTTATATTATACAGGCATAAGAATAGAGGAGCTTTCTGCTCTTAACATGAGTGATATTCATAGAGAAGGTGCAGATATATATTTAAGGATTATCGGAAAAGGAAATAAAGAGCGACATATTCCTCTTAAAAAAGAAGCAGAAGAAATCCTTTATATGTGGTTACACGCAAGACCTTCAACTGAGATAAAAAATGAAGCTGTCTTTATAAATGTGCATAGTAAAAAAAGATTTTTGAAGCGATCGGCTCAAGAAGTAGTAAAGCAATTTGGAATAAAAGCAGGTCTTACAAAAAAAGTATCGGCTCATAAATTTAGACATACTTTCGCAACAAAATTATTACAAGAGGGAGCAAATTTAGTAGACATTCAAACATTATTAGGTCATGCTTCCTTAAATACGACGAGAATATATATACATACGAATAGACAGAACTTACAAAATGCAATAAACAAGCTTTAAGGTATAAAAGCATTAGGAGACCCAAAATAATCGTTTAAAACGTAAATATGAAAGCCCAAATTTTTAAACTTTATAAAAATATTTGATCAAAATGGAAAAAGTGATATATAAAATAATATGGAGGAATAATTTGAACCGAAAAGAAATAGACAAACAGGTTATCAATAAAAAATGTAAATTTTGCAATTTTGAATGCGAAGGCACAGCAAATGAGGTGAAAAAAAAATGGATTGGCATGACAAAACTAATCATTCAGCAGTTTATATTAGCAATCTTTTACATGGATTAGCTGATAAAATCCTGACTGAGTTCCTACGTGCTAATCATAAAGGAACAGAAACAATATAAAAATTCCTTCCTAAAACATTTATATAAGGTAAGCCTTATTTCCTAGACAGTAGACAGTATCCTAGACCCATATTGTGTACCAACTAAAACTTTTTATTTCTAAGAAAATGCTTTAAGTAATAGGAGAAATTAGGCAATGAATAAACCAAATATAGAATGGCATACCGAACAAAGAAAGGTCAATGATTTAATCGCTGACCCTAAAAATCCACGGATACTCACAGATAAACAAAAGCAACATCTTACTGAATCTATTGAAAAATTTAATATTGCCGAAATACCTGCAATTAATACAGACAACATGATCTTAGCAGGGCATCAGAGGTGTATGGTATTAAAACTTATTGATAGAGGCGAAGAAACTATAGATGTAAGAGTACCTAACCGTAAATTAACAAAATCAGAAGCAAAAGAATATCAAAGGCGTAGCAATCTCAACACTGGTGTATGGGATTATGAAATGCTGGGTGAAGATAGCGAGGAATTTTTAAAAGAAATCGGTTTTGATACTGATGATTTAAAAAAAATCTTCCGCCAATTTGAAGATAACCTTGAAAACAAAGAACTTGATATTAATGATATTGAGGAGGACTTAACTATTGAGTGTCCAAAATGCAAATTCAAGTTCAGCCAATAAGTCTATGTTTAATTACAAATGGCATATTAAAGATAATTACAAAGTAAGCGGAGTAAATCCCCATAAATTAAAAGTTTTTTCATGTTTTGCTTGTGGTGGTGGTTCTACTATGGGATATAAACTTGCTGGATATGATGTTATAGGTTGCAATGAAATTGACCCTAAAATGATGAAAGTATATAGAACAAATCATGCGCCTAAACATAGCTTTTTAGAGAGTATCCAAACTTTTAAATTACGAAGTGATTTGCCAAAAGAATTATTTGAATTAGATATTTTAGATGGTTCGCCACCTTGTTCAACATTCTCTATGTCAGGACAAAGAGAAAAAACATGGGGGAAGAAAAAAAGATTTAGAGAGGGACAAGCAAAGCAAGTATTAAGTGATCTGTTCTTTGATTTTATAGATTTAGCAGAAAAACTAAAGCCTAAGGTTGTAATCTCTGAAAATGTGAAAGGTTTAGTTAGTGGTAATGCTAAAGGATATTTAGTTGAAATTATAAAAAACTTTGAAAAAATAGGCTATAACTCACAAATATTTCTTTTAAATAGTGCATTAATGGGAGTACCACAATCAAGACAACGAGTATTTATAATAAGCAGTAGAAAAGATTTAAAAATGCCTAAACTCTCTCTTAAATTTAAAGAAAAAACTAGAACTTTTAAAGAAATAGATGAGGGCATTATCAAAAATTATAAGCCTGTTTCAAAAAGTGAAGTTAAGCTTTATAACGATTGTCAAAAAGGATATTCAATAGCAAGTATTCACCCTAAAGGACATCATTTTAATTCAATAAAATTAGCGTATAACAGACCAGTAAATACAATCGCAAGTGGGTCATCATTGTATCATCCAAAGCAAAAAAGAAAGATGAGTAATAAAGAGTTAATACTAGCAGGCTCTTTTCCAATGGATTATGTTTTTGTTGATAATAATGTGCAATATATAATAGGAATGAGTGTACCACCTCTTATGATTGCTAATATAGCTCATCAACTTTATTTACAGTGGTTTACAAGTTGCACTTGAGGCAATTAAAAAGAGAAAAATTATGCAAACAAAAACAGTTACAAAAAATATAAAAAAAACAACTAAACGAAAAACTAAATATAACGCTGAAAAATATAACAAACTGATAGAAAATTATGCTCATCAAGGTGCAACAAATGAAGACATTGCAAAAGATATTTTACATGTTGGCAAAACTAGATTCTATGAATGGTTAACGGAGTTCCCGAACTTAGCGAACTCTCTTAAACGAGGGAGAATTAAAAAAAAACAAGAATTAGAAGCAACTAGTTTAAAACGAATGGAAAGCAAAATGAGTTTACTTGCACGCGGTTTTAAACTTACTGAAAAAACTGAAATTGTTGATATTAAGATGGATCCAAAAACAGGCACTAAGGTAGTACATAAAAGAATTGTAACAAAAGGTAAATATATACCACCTAGTTTCAATGCACTTAAGTTCAAGATGATTAATCAAGGTAAAGGAAAATGGAAAGATACATCTCATACAGAACACAGTGGAACAATAAAAACAGGAATAGACATGACTGAGGAAGAATTAAATGCAGAACTCAGAGATATTGAATCTAAGCTCAAAAAGGCTGGATATTTTTCACAAGATACGCAAATTCGTAGTTGAGAGGAGTTTTCATGAATTTGTACAAGACGCCTTTGAGGTTTGCCACAACAAACAGAAAATGGTTGATAATTGGCATATCAAGTACATTTGCGACATTTTACAAGAAGAAACGGAACGGATTAAAAACAGAATCCCAAAAGAAAAAGATATCATCATAAATGTTCCACCACGTTCTTTGAAAAGTTTTATAGTAAGTATCTGTTGGCCTGCATGGAGTTGGATACCTATGCCAAGTATGCAGTTTATAGGTACTAGTTATAGTTCTGATTTGGCGATAGAACATAATGTTAAATGCAGAAGGCTTATAGAATCTGATTGGTATACAAACTATTGGGGCAACAAAGTAATCCTTACAACCGATCAAAATACTAAAGGTAAATTTGAAAATACACATAATGGTTTTAGACGAGCAACATCCACTGGAGGCACATTAACTGGTACTGGGGGCAATATCATATTTTGTGATGACCCTATAAACCCTAAAAAAGCTGTATCAGAAGTAGAAAGAAAAAATGCTATAGATTTCTTCACTCAAACGCTTTCTACTCGTTTAAATGAAGAAAAAATAGGGCTTTTTTTGATTATTATGCAAAGACTGCATGAAGACGATTTAACAGGATATTTACTACAAAATGAAAAAAATAACTATAGATACATATGTTTACCTGGCGAATTAGAAAATGCAGAAGTATACCCTAAAAGTCTTGAAAAAAATTATCAAGATGGGTTGTTATTTCCTGCAAGATTTCCAAAAGATAGCTTACAAAAACTTAAAAGTAGGCTTGGTTCTTTTGGTTATGCAGGACAAATATTACAGCAACCCAGCCCAGAAGAAGGCGGTGTTTTAAAAAAGGCATATTGGCAATATTATAATGTTCGGCCAAAAGAATTTGAAGACATATTTGATAGCTGGGATATGACTTTTAAAGACCTGCATACTTCTGATTATGTTGTAGGAACTGTATGGGGAAGAATTGGAGCAAACTGCTATTTATTACATATGACACGCAAAAGAATGGGCTTTGTAGAGTCAATAAAAGCAGTGCTTGCACATAGGGAACGATTCCCTAAATTAAAACGTTCTTTGATTGAAGATAAAGCAAATGGTACAGCTATTATAGAACTTTTAAAGAAAAAAATTACTGGGATATTAGCTTATAATCCCGGTACGAATAGCAAAATTGAGCGAGCCCATAGAATAACGCCACAGCTTGAAGCAGGAAATGTATTTGTACCAGTAAAACAGATAGCCACATTTGATGTGGAAAGTGTAATTGATGAATGTGCTAAATTTCCGAATGGTGTACATGACGATATAGTAGATTCAATAAGTCAAGCTCTGATATGGGCTGATGAGAAAAAATCAAACACCTTAGATTCTATGGGGTGGTTTTAGTTTTAGGAGGACTTTTAAAAATGACAATAAAAAAAAAAATAGTAACTATTTATGATGGTTGGAAAAATGTATTAACAGGGCTAGGTGAAGCTGGTAAAGATAAACGAACAGGAGCAATATTAAGTGCCACTATACTTACAAAAGAAGATGTAAGTGAGTTATATGATGGTGATGACATAGCAAAAAAAGTCGTTGATATTCTTCCGTATGATGGGATACGCAAAGGCTTTGAAATTATGGCAAAAGATATGGCACAAGCACAAGACATAAAAAAAGTTTTGAAAGATATAGGGTTCTTAAAAAAGATACACGAAGCGTGGAGATGGGCAAGATTGTATGGTGGTTCTGCAATCTTACTTAGCACAAGTGATGGAGAAAATACCGATCAAGAACTAAATTATAACAACATTCAAAGTCTTAATGCTCTTACAGTATTAACAAAATATGAATTAGAAGCAGTAAAAAACAGTATTACTAAAGACGCTAAAAGTAAAAATTTTGGCCTACCTGAATTATATAGGCTTAAGGGGGAAAGAGTAGATGAAAAAGGTAGTAGAGAGATCCATTATACACGCTTAATAAGATTTAATGGTAGTGAATTATCCATTGAAGGATTTATAAAAAATGGATATTGGCATGATTCTATATTATCTCGCTTATATAATGTACTAAGAAACTTTAATCTTGCTCATGATACACTTCCAACCATAGTACAAGAATTTACATTAGGAATGCTTAAACTTAAAGATATATCCGATATGCTGGCTTCTGGTGAAAGTGAAAAGGTACTTAATAGATTACTTGCTTTTGATATGCAAAAAAGTTCTTTAAGATCTTTTATCATAGATCAAGACGAAGAATATAAAAGAGACACTATTAATGTTTCAGGATTAGATAAACTACTTGATGTTATTGAAAATAGACTTGTCAGTGCTACTGGTTTGCCTCATACCATAATTCTTGGTGATAGCCCTACAGGTGGGATGTCAGGCAAAGGAGAAAGTGAAAATAGAGATTATTATGATACAGTTGCTTCTCATCAAGAAGCGATCATTAGAGAACCTATAGAACAAATTATAAAAATTTATATGCTCTCTCGCAAAGGCATTACAAAAGGCAAAGAACTTGAGGATTGGAATATCAAATTTAATCCATTATGGCAAATGGATGATAAAGAAATTGTTGAAATAAGAAAAATACAAGCAGAAACAGATAATTTATATATTGGAAATGGAGTAATTGACCCTCAAGAAATAACAGCCTCAAGATTTGAAGGAGAAGAATATTCTATCGAGACAAAGGTGGATAATAAAACAAGGCTGCGGCAGAAAGACCTAGATTTAGAACAAAAAGCAAAAGAAGAGGAGACTGATTAATGCCATTTTATATCAATAGGAAAACACATATTAAGGATATTATTGAGTACAAAAAGCTACTGATAGGCAACCGTCCTTTTAAGTTACGCAAAGCTCCTAAAATGTTGTTTCCTTTGACAATAGAACGAGAATATATGCGTGAGCTTAATAGAGTGGTTGATATTTTAAAACAAAAAACAAAAAGCATATTAATACCTGTTATTCCAGCGATATTAGAAGAAGCAAATTTTTTAAGACCTAAAAGAAAAGATGCTTATGCTGATGATATAGTAGAAAATATGGAAAAATTACGTTTTGAATTTAATAATGCTTATACAGAACGAGATATGGAAGATATCGCTTTAAAAATAGGGACGACAACTGTTGCTTTTCAAGGCAAACAATTAAAACGCACTCTTTCTACAATGATAGGTCTTGATATTTTTTTAAATGAACCTTGGTTAAATGATGAAATTAAAGGTTTTGTTGAAAGTAATGTTAGACTAATAAAATCTATACCTGAACAATATTTCTATCAAATAGAAGAAATAGTATTTAGAGGTGCAAGAAGCGGTTTAACAGGTCCAGTAATAAGCAAAGAAATACGTTCTAAATTTAACACAACACGAAAAAGAGCGGATTTAATAGCAAGAGATCAAATGTCAAAATTTAATGGAAGTCTTAATAATTTAAGACAACGAGGATTAGGGGTAACTAAATATGTTTGGCGAGATTCAAATGATAACAGAGTAAGACCAAGTCATAATATAAATAATGGTCAAATTTTTTCATGGGATGAACCGCCATTTTCTACAGGACATCCAGGCGAAGATTATCAATGTCGTTGTTCTGCCGAGCCATATTTACAGGATTTATTATGAAATTAGCATTTGACATAAAACCTTTATCAATAAATAAAGCATATACTGGGCGTCGTTTTAAAACGGAGGAATATAAACAGTATACAAAAGATATAGGTTATTTATTGCTTACACAAAAAAAGAAAATAAAAAAATTCAATGGCTTATTATTAGTGAAATGTAACTGGTATTTAAAAAATTGGAAATCAGATGACGTGGACAACCCTACAAAGCCTTTGTTAGATATTCTTACAAAGATGAATATTATAAATGATGATAGGTTTATTATGGAATTGTCACTTAAAAAAATACCAAGCAGTAAAGATTTTATAGAAATAGAAATCAAACCATATGCAGAGGTAAATACATGAGTTTAAAAGAATATAAGTGCGGAAAATGCCACAAAACTTTAATGGAAATAGAATTAGTTGATGGAAAAGTTATTAAAAAGTGCAGATATTGTAAAACCTATAATTCTATTGAGGTGAAACTGCATAATAATACTTTGGATGCTTTAGAAAATAAAATAAAGTCTTTAGAAGCTACTATTAATAAACAAAAAAGCTCATCTTCATGGTAAAATTATTTAGATCATTATTTAGATCAAATCTGTTTTATTGCGATCATTCAAAATATTTTTTACGATTCTTGTTTAACATGACTTAACATTTTTACATTAAGTGTTGACTATTTAACATAAAATTCTTATATTATGTTAAATAAACTCAAAGGAGGTTGAGATGGATTGGCAAACTTTAGGATGCAATAAAAATCCTTTTGAAACTGACCCCATAAACTTAGAAACGCTAAAACTATTTGTTGGCCATAAAGAGCAAATTAAACGCTGTAATAATTTATTTGATGAAAGCAATATTAATATAATTGTGGAAGGAGCTAGAGGTGTTGGCACAACATCTTTTGCAAACTATCTCCGCTTCAAATCCCAAATAAAAAAGAACTATTTAACTCCTAGATGTGAAATTAGAATTGAACAAAACTGGACACTAGAAACTTTGCTAAGTGCTGTTATTATAAATATAGTTCGTGAACTTGAAATGATGCATCCGGACAAAATAAAAAAAAATGAAATATTTTTAAAAGCAAAAGCATTATCTAATAGAATGAGTGAAGCCTTTAATTCTTTTGGTATATCCGTATTTGGTATAGGCGGCAGTTATAGCCAAAATAAAACAATAACTCAACCTAGTCTTATATCTTCTGTAGCATTAGGACATCATATAGAAGATTTGGCTAATTTAGTTGTAAAATTAGGTTATAAAAATGGCATATTAATCCAATTTAATAATTTAGATATAGGAATTGTCCATGAAGAAAAATATTTATTATATCTGTTTAATTCTGTTAGAGATTATCTTCAAATCAAAAATACTTCATGGATTTTTGTAGGAGATATTGGTATTCGTTCCTTTGTTGCTAGTAGAGTGGATAGATTAGATGATATTATAAGTCATGAAGAAAACATTATGCCTTTAAATAAAAAAGATTTTTTGTCGCTCGTTGATGTGAGAATGCAGTATTTTTCTACAAATTCTAAAAATAAAAAATATATAATGCCGTTAGATAACGAAGTTTTGGAATATCTTTATGAAGTGACGGAGGGAAGGTTAAGATATATTTTTAATTTAATATCAAAACTTTTAAGAAATATCTATTTTGGAGGAGTAACGGATAAAATAGGGTTACATTTAGCGGAAGAACATATTAAAAATTTCGCAAGAGATCGTATTAAAAATCATCAATTAACAACAAGTGAAGAAGCTATATTAAACGAAATTGTTAATTCAAAAAAAATAACCGTAAATAATTTAAGCCAAAAAGTATCACGTAGTTTACCTTATACCTCTAAATGCTTAAAAAAATTATTAAAGTCTAATTTAGTTTTCTTTGAAAAACAAGGCTCTACAAAAATTTATGCTCCATCTTTAGATGCTAAAATAGCATATAGTTCAAAGTGACATAAGATGCATTTTAAGGGGCATATAGGACCTTTGATTGGGCAATTTAGGCACAATTTTAAAAATATTAGGATCACTTTACTCAAAATAGTTGGCGAACTTGGCGAATACTTAGAGATAAACTTGGCGCATTGGCGGAAAAACATATGAATAAAAATTTAAAATTAGATGATATAATCTTGGTAGGTCGTAGATTTGAAGAATATAATCAAATGTTCAATTTATGTGAATTAAACCTAGAAAAAGAAAAAATATTAGATATGGGAGCAGGTATTAGCTCTTTTGGAGTTGAAGCTAACAAAATTGGTTACAATATCATTAGTTCAGATAAAATATATAGTCTTGATGTCAAAAAACTAGAAGAAAAATGTAAAGTCGACTTAGATATTATTTGTTCTAAACTAGAAAATGTTAAAAATCAATACATTTGGAAATTTTTTGCTAACATTGAAGAATTAAAAAATTATCGAAAAAAGACATATGAATTATTCATTAAAGATTTTAAGTATAATGAATATGGAAAATATACAACTGAAACACTGCCACAAACAACTTTTAAAAACAATACTTTTAGTATTTCTTTAGTTTCTCATCTATTGTTTATGTATGATGCCCATTTAGATTATGAGGTTCATAAACAAAGTATTTTAGAATTAATTAGGATAACATCAAAAGAAATTAGAATTTTCCCTCTGGTGAATTTAGAATATAAAAAATCATCTTTTGTATCCAAAATATTAAACGATCCTGATATAAAGGTAAAAGAACTCCTAATAGAAAAATCACACTATGAATTTGTCAAAGGTGGCAATGAAATAATGGTGATAAAATTAAGTTAAATATGAAAATGGCAATCACTGATTGCCAAATTGAAACATTAACTATTGCAAAAAATACAACAGACACTGTCTGTTATTTTTGTTTTAACAAAACGAAATCAATGATTTCGCAATTAAAAAATTATTCTCTTAATAAAGTAGGCGTATTTAAAAAATGATAATAGACAAAGCTCAAATAGAAGATGCTAATAAAATATTAAATTTACAAATACTGGCATTTCAAAGTGAAGCAGAAATTTATACTGACTGGGATATTGCTCCTTTAAAACAAACTACCAGTGAAATCAAAAAGGAGATACAAGACAAAACTGTTTTAAAAGCTGTCGTAAACAACCAAATTATTGGTTCAGTTAAGGCTTATGAAAATAAGAATATTTGTTATATAGAACGATTAATAGTTCATCCTGATTATAAAAACCAAGGCATTGGAACAAAACTTATGCAGGAAATTGAAAATATTTTTAATAAAGCTACAAAATATGAGCTTTTTACTGGAGCAAGAAGTTTAAAAAATATTCATTTATACGAAAAAATAGACTACAGAATTTTCAAAACGGAATTAATAAATAACATTAAAATGGTGTATTTAGAAAAAAGCAGGATATTTTAATGAAAGAACCAAATAAATGTGAAAATATAACAGAAATAAGAAAAGCAATAGATAAAATAGATAAAGAAATAATAGCTCTTATAGGCAAGCGTTATCTATATGTTAAAAATGCTGCAAAGTTTAAAAAAGATAAACAAGATGTAAAAGCAAAAAATAGAGTAACAGGCATGCTAAAAAAAAGAAGAGCCTTAGCAAAACAAAATGGACTAAACCCTAATTTCATTGAAGAACTTTTTAAAAATATTGTATCTTATTTTATTAATAAAGAAATAACAGAGTGGGAACAAAAATGATTAAATACAAACGACTTAGACATATAGCCTTAGTAGTCAAAGATATAGAAAATATAATCGATTTCTATACTAATATTCTTGGTTTCAAATTAAGAGACCGTTACATTATAGAATCAGAAGACATTAGAAAAGGAATTGGACTACAAAAAGCAAAAGCGAAAGGTGCTCATTTGATGATACCTAATAGTGATATAGAATTAGAGTTATTTGAATTTGAAAAAAATATAGAAAAAAAATCAGAAGAATACATTGCCAGTCACCCAGGATATAGACATATTGCCATTGTCGTTGAAAATTTAAAAGAAACATATGAAGAGCTTAAAAGCAAAAACGTTTCCTTTATATCTGAACCTATTTCAGTAAATGAGCCTGCTTGTTTTAAAGGCTTTCAGTTTGTCTACATGAAAGATCCAGAAGGCAATATAATTGAATTTAATCAATTACCAGAAAGGAAATCATCATTATGAATAATTTTGAAAGAACACAAATGATTCAAGATACATTTAATGATCAAGCTAAAAACTATGATAAACAAATGTCTAAAATTATCCCTTTTTATTTAGATATGCTTGATGCTCTTATTAATGCTATTCCTTTTGAAAGTAAAAAATCCTTAAAAATTTGCGAATTAGGTTGCGGAACTGGGAATGTAACTTTACTTTTAAAACAAAAATTTCCTTCATCTAAAATAACTTGTGTGGATATGTCCGAAAATATGCTGAAAGCAGCAAAAACAAAACTAAATAAATATTCCGATATTACTTATATTTTAAAAGATTTTGATAAATTGAAGTTTACAGGTAAATTTGACTTAATAATTTCGTCTTTAGCTTTACATCATCTTGAAACAGATGAAAATAAAAAACAATTTTATCAAAAAATATATGCTGCTCTAAAAAAAGATGGAGTTTTCTATAATGCAGATGTAACAAAAGGAGCAACAGCATATTTAGAAAAAATGTATTTAACTCAATGGATCGAATTTATGCAAATGCAGCTTAAAGATGAAGAAATAAAAGAATATATTAAAATACGCAATAGGTCCGATATTCCTGTTAGTTTAGATAAACATATCACTTGGCTTAAAGAAATCGGCTTCAAAAATGTTGATGTAGTGTGGAAATATTACGCCGGAACAGTTTATGGTGCGATAAAATAACTTAAACTGGTCACAAGTTGTGATAAGTTCAAAAATAAAAAAGAAATTTTTAAAAAAAATGAAACAACTCAAAATAGCTTCTAATATAAAAAAATTAAGAAAACAACAAGGCTGGTCTCAACAGAAATTAGCAGAAAAAGCAAAACTATCTTATAACGCTATTACAAAACTTGAACAAGGAGCAGCAATGCACCCAACTATTCAAACTATTGAAAAAATAGCGGATGCTTTTAAAGTTAAAATAGAAAATATTTTGTATTAGAATCTAAGGGATCAAAATGTTTATAAAAAATAAAATTTATTTAGTCTTAATAATTTCTATTTTGATTTTTAGTTGCTTATTTGCCAGTGACTTCAAGCCTAAAATATTCGATTCTAATATTATTAAAAAAGAATATAGTCATTTCACAGTTTATTACAATAGTAAAGCTAAAATCCCACATTGTGTTTATTATAAAATCAATCATTTTGAGACTAAATATGCCAAATTACGTAGATTTAAAAATTTCAGACAAGACAAAGAATTAAACACAGCAAAAGTAACAGATTATTATAAAAAAGGCTATGACTCTGGACATCTTATATCAGCAGAGACAGCTAGTTTTTGTATAGATGCAGCATATGATACAAATTATATGTCTAATAT
>JAAGZN010000599.1 GCA_024206165.1 Bacteroidota bacterium | reverse complement strand
TCAAGATGGTTCAGTTTCAGGGGTGGGCGGGACAAGTTTCACCAAGAATTTCACTGCTAATTGTATCTGAACTAAAACTTACATTGCCTTACAATCTGCTATCCAGTTCTGGAATTGCTTAAGTTCTTCGTCTTGTCGAGTACTGCCTTGCACATAAAGCAATTGCTTATAGAAAAGAACGCGTCTGGGGCAGGTCACTTTCTAAAAATCGATTAACAAACGTTCTGTGTGGTAATCGAGACATATGTAAAACCCCCCTGACGTCCACAGCCAATAGAAAAACTAATCAAGATGAAAAAGATTCAAAAAATTCAAAATATAAAACCCGGTTGACGCTCACAGCCAATAAAAAACTAATCAAGATGATTCAGTCTCAGGGCTGGGCGGGACAAGTTTCACCACTTGACTGTGGAATTTAAAAATTCGCTTCGATACATTTCGACACATTGTTTTTTTAGAAAGCCGTTTATAAGAAACCGTAGGACAAGATTTTCAGAACTTAAGAAACTTTGGTTGGACATTTCGTGCGAATCAAACAAGTTGAGAAACTTTTCAGATTTCTATTAACGAGACCTTATACGCATTTATTACAAGCAATGTCATTCAGCTCGAGCTCAGTGCCAAAAATTGCTTAGCTGGAGTGCAAATTTTAGTACTCAAACTGGCTTGGTAATTGCTTAGCTTTGTTGACC
>JAAGZN010000598.1 GCA_024206165.1 Bacteroidota bacterium | reverse complement strand
AGTCTATTTCGTCATTATTTAGCTAGAATGCGAAGAAAAACAAAATGCTATAGTAAATGTGTAAAAATGCTTGAACATTCTATTAGATTATTAATGTTGAAAAGAAACAAAGATCTGTCTCTGCTAAATTAGCAATGCCGATAATTGATCGTAACTCATTGAGTATCAACGATCTTTTTCCGCATCTTCATATACGAGCAGTATATCTCTTTCTTTTAAAATTTAAAAGGACACATACAAAACTATTTATTTAATTTATTCGATTTTTAAAAATCTAGACGCAATTGCTTAGACTTCACTGTTATTTTAAAATTTATATCTGTATACTTATTTCCAGTTTTTAAAGCCTCATAAGTAAACGTTAGATCAGTTTTTGCACATATTTCGCTTTGTGGCTTTATTAAAATAGCTTCTTCAAATGCTGTCCATCCTTCGTATTTCTCTTTATTTTTATCTATTAGTTTGAATCTTTCTTTTAATACTTTCACAGAAATTGTGAAGCTACCTATACCTTTATGTTGACTAAGTATTTCATATAATCTTTTTGAATATTTTCCTTTTAAGCTTAAAGCCATATTCAATTCAAATTCAGTATAATTTCTTTTTAGCGATATAAGATATGGCAAGATATTTTTAGATATTTTTACTCGCAGTTCTTTTGTTTTATTACAAAATTTTGCAACGGTCATTAATGAAACTTGTAATAGATCTCCATTTTCTTCTTTTATTGTATAAACTCTTGATATCAATCTTATAGTAGCTTTGTTTAAAGCATCTGCTGTTTTATTACCTAATGTTTTTATTAATTCATTTGCGTGAATTAAATATTCCTTTCCAAATTCATCTGTTTCTTGTATTTTTGAAATTAATAAATATACAATATCTTTTTCTAAGGCAGTCATTTCATATCTTGCCTCAGTTATTGCATTATGTTGTCTTAATAATTTTTTTGTCATTTCTATTTTGATACTCTATTTTTTTTCAAATTTAAAACATTTTCTTGAGTAATTCTTCTTTACCTATCTTCTTTTTATTTTCTTTTAATTGATTCAATTTATCTAATACCTTTAGTGCTTCTTCTATTTCTGAAAGATTGATTACGATATTGTATGCTTCTTCATGTCCAAAATCAAAGTTATTTGTGAAAATTTTATATATACTGGAAGCTATTTGTTTGAGTTCTTCCTCCTCCTCTTCTTTTTTTTCTAATGTTGGGATATTCGCATTTTGTGGATTTAAAATATATTCAAAATAATTTATAGGATTTACATTTTCTCCTGCAGATATATAAGACTTTAATTTGTGTATTATATCATAAATTTGCGATATTTTTAAATTTTTTACAACTTTATATGCAAGCTTTTTATCTAACCATCTCAAATCTTTCTGCAAAGTTATATAGCATTTAAGTTCTTCTTGATTTAGTTTATCATTTTTTAATGTTGCTCCTTTGATGGTCGTTCTTTTTGATTTATCTGATGAGGTGGAAGGCATATTTTTTTTCTTAATAATAAATTTTACTTTTGTAATCTTTCTGCCTTCTTGTTCAGTTTTATAAGTAAATGATATATCCGTTTTTTCTTCTATTTCTTTTTTAGCCGCTTCTAAAACATATTTTTGAAATGCACTCCACTTTAGATATTTTCCTTCCCCTGTTTTATCATCATATAAGCATAATCTTTGTTTTAATTCTAATACTGAAATAGTTATTCTTCCTGCTACCTTATATTGACTTAAATATTCATATATTCTTTTTGAATGTATTCCACGTAATTTCAATGCACTTTCAAATTCGAATAATGTAAACCTATTTTTCAATTCGAAAAAAAAGGATCTTATTTCTTTAGAAAGTTCTAGATTAACTCTTCCCTTGCGTTTTAAGTATTTCCCTGATGATAATACGTTTAAGTTTATAAAACTATCATCATTTTGCTTAACAGATATTACTCTATTTATAAGTTTCTCTGTGGCTTTTTTAAATTGTGCATGCTCTATAGCTTTACCTGTGATATCACTTAGTTTATTTACAAAAACAGTATATGTCTTATCAGTATCGTCTCCTTCGTTTAATTCCGCCATAAGCATATACAAGATATTCTTTTCCAAAGAACTCATCTCATACCTAGCTTCTGTTATTGCATTATGTTGTTTTATTAATTTTATATCTGACATCTTTACTGAAAATGTTTATTTTAAACTAAAGAAATAATTTCAGAAAAAAAACTTTTATTATTTATTCTATCCTTAGGGCTAATTTCTATCTTCCATAATAATTCATGTTACCAATATTCTCTATCCCTTTAACCAATGTTTTCTATCCCTTCATAATAATTCATGTTACCAATATTCTCTATCTTTTAGTCAATATTCTCTATCCCTTTAACCAATATTCTCTATCTTTTAGCCAATATTCTCTATCCCTTTAACCAATATTCTATATCTTTTAGCCAATATTCTCTATCCTTTAGCTAATATTCTCTATCCTTTAAGGCTTGTATTTGATTGACTGTCAATTAGTTAGCATAGTCTAAAGCTCTTAAAGATTTAAAGTAATATATTAAAGATTTAAAGATTTAAATGTTAAAAGAAAAAAGAAGAGTAATTAATAAAAAAAATAAGTATTTATAAATTTTAAATAAACAACAAAAAATAAACATTGCATGAAACACTTTACTAACGTGAAGTGAAGAAATAAAAGGGATGGTAATGGGATACAAAAAATCTACTTTTATAAATATTTCAATAAAAAATATAAGTGTTATCTAAAAATAACAAATTTTTAGATAACGATAAAATAAAATTTATCAGGAGTAATCTACTGTAAATTACTCTATTTCGGTTTTCTATTCTGCACGTCAACTCTAATTTCTTGGGCAATAACCTTTAATTCTTGCATTCCCTTTCTTATTCTAGTTCCTGCTGCTTTATTATTTTTTTCATAAAATTTCTCGAATTCTTCTTTAAGACTATTTAGTTTGTCGTTTAATTTCTCGAAACTTTGTTCTTCTTCTTTCATAATATTGTATTTAAAATGTTTAATAGATTCTATATATTAGGCTTTTTATATAATAAATGCAAGTTTTTAATGTTTAAATTAAGATTAAAAACGAATTTTTTTTAATAAATTATTTTTGAAAATAATTTTACTAAAAAAAACTCTTGCAAATATACAACAAATCCTTAAAAACTTTGCAAATTCATTGATTATCAATAACTTGTCACTATAAATAGGGGAGAGGAAAAAAAAGTATAGCTCACTACACTTTGCAATACAAAGAGGTTCTGAGAAAGGAAAAAGAAACTAATTTTTTGATACAAAACTT
>JAAGZN010000597.1 GCA_024206165.1 Bacteroidota bacterium | reverse complement strand
TGTTATTTTGAAGAGTTGGCATATCTTTAGGGCTGCTTCTATTGATGGTAGATTTATGTTTCTTTCATATTTACTTATTATTGATTCTGAAATTCCTAGCCTTGTTGCTAATTCATATCTGGACAAGTTGTTTTCTTTTCTCAAGTGCATGATTTTTGATCCTATAGTTTTATTTGTTTTTTTTAACATGTTGTCTTTTTCTTTTAATTCTTTTTTTTAAGATGAATTGATTTGTTAAAAATAAGATGCTGATGTTACTTTTAAAAGTAAGATGTTATTTTTTATTTACTTGACTTATGCAAGATTTACTCTATAAGCTTATTTTTGATGTAGCAACAGCAGTATTAAGCATTTTAAAGTTGTCTTGGGTAACTAATAGGGCAGACTTGTAATCACAAGTGTTGAAAAGAGTATTCATACCTATCCAATAAATTTATTGGACCATTTTTTAGAAAGCTATATTTTTCATTTTCCCTTCTCTTTATTTCTATTTGTTTGTATTTTACCACTTTTATTACATTTAAAATTAACTTTACATATAGTTTTTTCACAACAAGGCACTACAATCCCATCACTTTTTTGTAAAAGTAAAAACCACACCTCTAACCTTTACACTGCCTCCAAAATTGAGTACGGGAATTCTCCCACCTCTTAACAGATCCACCACTTAACTGGATTGTAAATTTGTATAATTCATATTGTAATTCTAACATTAACTTATGCTTAACATGTTTATAACCTTTCAAATTATTCATATTTTTATATACCAACAACATCATTGAAAATATCATTGTCATATACATCATTGTTTGTATACCATTAGGTGTTCTATTTACTAAGTGAGTGAAATTTAATTCCTGTTTCAAAAATTTAAAAAACACTTCTATATCCCATCTCTTTCTATATATTTCTCCTATTTCTTCAGAATCTAGTAATGCTTCCGGGATATTTGTAACAAATATTATATCCTCATTTAAGATTTCTTTTTCTAATTCTTCCTTACTTTTTGTCTCATGCTTTAATCTTTGAGACCTTCTATAAATTACACTTCGTTTTTTGGGGTCTAATTGCATACTTTGATCAGATTTTTGATGAATTACTCTATAAGGATATTTAGTTTTTTTATTGTATTTTGTGAACAAATATCCTCGTAATTCTTTCAATACTTTACAACTAGATTTTAATTTTGAGGAATCTTTGTTCTCATTTATTATATCTATTTTATAGCTCTTATTCATTCTTGATATAAAATAATTATTATTAGATGTTATTTCATCAAATACCTCTCGAGATGTTAAACCCCTATCAAATAGTATTATTTTTTGTTTCGGTATTTCTTCAGATAAGATTACTTCTTTGAGAGCTGTATTTTCTCCCTTATATTTTTTTTCTGAATAAAAGTGGCATATTTCTGGTAAATCACTATATCCTATTGAATATTTTATGTTTTTAGTTTTTGATTTAGATCCTATTGATTGAAATCCACTTTTGGCTAATTTTGAAGATAAGCTTACTAATATAGAATCGAATCTTAAAACTTCTATGTTTTTGGTGTTTATTTCAGATAATAGTGGCTTGTATATTTTGAGACATGATTTAAATATTTCTTTAAAATATAATGGATTTATATTGTTTAATCTATAATGAAAAGATGTATGATCAATAGTACTTTCTTCTTTAGAACCTAAAATGTTATTCTGAAATGCATTATCATTGTATAAATATTTCAATTTTCTTAGTGTATTTCCTTGTTCAGAAAACATAGAATGCAATAGTACCATGAATATTGTTTCTCCTTTCAATTTTTTTACTTTATAGTCTACTTCATATTTTTTGGATAAAAAAGAGAATAGACTAGTAGGTAATTTTGAAATTATAGTTTCTATTTTCATAACTTGGATCTTTAAAATTAAATAACAAGTTAAAAAATATTAAGATTAATTGTAATCTTTTTAATGACTAAATGTCTTTTCAACACTTATGACTTGTAATCTGTGCTTATAATATTATTTTACACATTCAAAAATACTAACTTTAAAAGGCACAGATTACAATTTATGGTTTTTAAAAAAACTAAATTTTTATTTTAAAATGTCATCATATACATAAAATACCAAATAAAGGGATTTTGTGTATATATTAGCTTTTTATTTTATACTTTGATTGCATTGCATTTCCATGGGTTTCCTGGGATTTTTGTTATTATTTCTCTTTGTATTAATTCTAGACCTTTTTCAAAATTCCAATTTACTTCTTCTGCTAATAAGGATGACATGTCTGTGGTAAATTCTTTGTTTTGCAGTTTTTTAAATATGCTTTCTTCAAACATTGCTCTTGTAACTATTTGTTGATTGTGTCTAGAATATCGATCGAATATTTTTATTACTTCTTTTACATCTATTAATTTTCTTGTTAATACTAGCCATATATCGAATAGGTCTCTTCCTTTATTTCGTTGATACAATGCTTTTAGTTTGGTTCCCATTAACTCGTTTAGTTCATAGGTTACTATTTCTGTTTTTCCTGAAAACCATTCTGTTTTCATTTCAAAAGGTTTGTATTGTAATTGATTTACTTGA
>JAAGZN010000596.1 GCA_024206165.1 Bacteroidota bacterium | reverse complement strand
TGTTATTTTGAAGAGTTGGCATATCTTTAGGGCTGCTTCTATTGATGGTAGATTTATGTTTCTTTCATATTTACTTATTATTGATTCTGAAATTCCTAGCCTTGTTGCTAATTCATATCTGGACAAGTTGTTTTCTTTTCTTAAGTACATGATTTTTGATCCTATAGTTTTATTTGTTTTTTGTAACATGTTGTCTTTTTCTTTTAATTCTTTTTTGTAAGATGAATTGATTTGTTAAAAATAAGATGCTGATGTTACTTTTAAAAGTAAGATGTTATTTTTTATTTTCTTGCTTTATGGAAGAATTATTATATGAGCTTATTTTTGATATAGCAACAATAGTATTAAGCATTTTAAATTGGTTTTGGGTAACTAATAGGGCAGACTTGTAATCTATGCTTTTAATATTATTTTACATATTCAAAAATACTAACTTTAAAAGGCACAGATTACAATTTATGGTTTTTAAAAAAACTAAATTTTTATTTTAAAATGTCACCATATACATAAAATACCAAATAAAGGGATTTGTATATATGTTAGCTTTTTATTTTATACTTTAATTGCATTGCATTTCCATGGGTGTCTTGGGATTTTTGTTATGATTTCTCTTTGTATTAATTCTAGGCCTTTTTCAAAATTCCAATTTACTTCTTCTGCTAATAAGGATGACATATCTGTTGTAAATTCTTTGTTTTGCAGTTTTTTAAATATGCTTTCTTCGAACATTGCTCTTGTAACTATTTGTTCATTGTGTCTAGAATATCGATCGAATATTTTTATTACTTCTTTTACATCTATTAATTTTCTTGTTAATACTAGCCACATATCAAATAGATCTCTTCCTTTATTTCGTTGATACAATGCTTTTAGTTTGGTTCCCATTAACTCGTTTAGTTCATAGGTTACTATTTCTGTTTTTCCTGAAAACCATTCTGTTTTCATTTCAAAAGGTTTGTATTGTAATTGATTTACTTGA
>JAAGZN010000595.1 GCA_024206165.1 Bacteroidota bacterium | reverse complement strand
CTGTTTGCTCTAAAACATTGTAAACATACGTATTAAAACAGTTCTGTCCATGGGAACAGTCTCGAACTTATTATACTAAGGGTTCCTTATAAATCCCCATGATACTTAGTGAAAACTTTTCCCTGCAATAAGAATTCACCTCAATTTCTGTTAAAGTACTCCTTTTGCATGGAATAAAACGATTCCATCAGCTCTAACACGTTGTAAACATACGTATTACAACAGTTCTGTCCATGGGAACAGTCTCGGACTTATTACACTAATGGTTTCTTATAAATCCCCATGATACTTATTGAAAACTCAGCCCTGGTATAAGAGTTCATCTCAATTTCTGTTAAAGTACACCCTTTGCATGGAATAAAACGATTCCATCAGCTCTTACACGTTGTAAATATACGTTTTACAACAGTACTGTGCATGGGAACAGCCTAGAACTTATTACACCGAGGGTTTTTCATAGTTTCCCATGGAACTTAGTGAAAACTTAGCCCCGCAAAAAAAGTTTACCTTAATTTCTTATAAAGTACGCCTTTCGCATGGAATAAAACGATTT
>JAAGZN010000594.1 GCA_024206165.1 Bacteroidota bacterium | reverse complement strand
GGATTCGAACCCACGCGGGCAGAGCCCAATGGATTAGCAGTCCATCGCCTTAACCACTCGGCCACCTCGTCTCATATCTGAACAAGTTAAGCAATTTTTGAAATTGACAATCACTGCCTCAAAGCTGCTAAAAACGCAACGACGAGGATGGGATTCGAACCCACGCGGGCAGTGCCCAATGGATTAGCAGTCCATTGCCTTAACCACTTGGCCACCTCGTCTCATATCTGAACAAGTTAAACAATTTTTTCAAATCGACAATCATTGCCCCAAAACTGCTCAAAATGCTACGACGAGGATGGGATTCGAACCCACACGGGCAGAGCCCAATGGATTAGCAGTTTATCACCTCAACCACTCGGCCACCTCGTCTCATATCTGAACAAGTTAAGCCATTTTTTGAGATTAACAATCACTGCCCCAAAGCTGCTCAAAATGCAACGACGAGGATGGGATTCGAACCCACGCAGGCAAAGCCCTATGGATTAGCATTCCATCGCCTTAAACACTCGGCCACCTCGTCTCAGATCGGACCACGTTAAGCCCTTGTTTGTTATTGACAATCATTGCCCCAGCGCTGCTCAAAATGCAACGACGAGGATGGGATTCGAACCCACGGGGGCAGAGCCCTATGGATAAGCATTCCATCGCCTTAAACACTCGGCCACCTCGTCTCATATCTGAACAAGTTAAGCCCTTTTTTGAGATTGACAATCATTGCCCCAAAGCTGCTCAAAATGCAACGACGAGGATGGGACTCGAACCGACGCGAGCAGAGCCCAATGGATTAGCAGTCCATCGCCTTAACCACTCGGCCACCTCGTCTCATATCTGAACTAGTTAAGCCATTTTTTCAGACTGACAATCATTGCCTTAAAGCTGCTCAAAATGCAACGACGAGGATGGGATTCGAACCAACGCGGGCAGAGCCCAATGGATTAGCAGTCCATCGCCTTAACCACTCGGCCACATCGTCTCATATC
>JAAGZN010000593.1 GCA_024206165.1 Bacteroidota bacterium | reverse complement strand
TACAACTTTCCTGTCCAAAACAACCATTCTTTGGAACAGAGGTGAAATTTTAAACACTCTTCTTACTCCATCAACTTTTCACAAAAATCAGGTATTTTAACCTCAAAATCCTAAGTTTACCTGTGTTCTACCTTTGTCCTCCAATTTAAACACAAAAGACCAGTATCTCAAATTTTCACCAAATCGGTTCTACTTTTGAGGCTGTCTTTGTTTTGCTGATTGAGGGGGTCATTCTGCAAAACGAAGACATCTTGTAAATGACAATGGTACGGTATGTGTGGTGTAATATTTGTTTCCTTGTGCCTATTTGAAGAAACACAACGACTGGGTACCATCTCGGTTGAATTTATCAATTTTCGTAGCATTTTGGAGGCTGTCTTCGTTTTGCAGATTAAGGGGGGTCATTCTGCAAAACGAAGACATCTTGTAAATGACAATCGTACGGTCCGTGCGGTGTAACATTTGTGTCCTTGTGCCTATTTTGAGGAAACAACGACTGTTTACCATCTCGGTTGAATTCATCCATTTTCGTGGCAATTTGGAGGCTGTCTTCGTTTTGCAGATTAAGGGGGTCATTCTGCAAAACAAAGACATCCTGCAAATGACAATCGTAAGGTCCGTGCGGCGTAACATTTGTTTCCTTGTGCCTATTTGAAGGACCAAAACACCTGTTTGCCATCT
>JAAGZN010000592.1 GCA_024206165.1 Bacteroidota bacterium | reverse complement strand
ACCGAGCTATGCAATAAAAATGGCAATAATAACAGGAATCGTTAATTTAAAAAATGGATTTTAAAAAAGATACTTCATGAGAGGAAACCTTTTTTATAACTTTTTATAGGTAGGCCAGACTTTTGCAGCGCCTCCTATATATATAATCCAAAGATTTTTATATGAATAAATATTTTGAGTTTGATAAGTTTTGAATTAAGGAAATATTAAAATTATAAATGATTTATTAATTAAAAAATTAAAATTGATATATGATTTTAAACTTATAATTATTTTTATTTATTCTTTATTAATTTAGAAAATAAATATTCAATAGATTTTTTTTGTTGTGACATTCCTAATAATGTTAACTTTTTATCTATAATAAAAGAGAAGACATCTTCTCTAATATCTTCATAATTTTTTGATTGTATGATATATTTATTTTCTATTTTGTCAATACTTTTAACTTTATTTATTTCTAAAAAAATATTTTTATTTATTTTTTCTTTAATTTCAAGAATTAAATGTTCATAATTATCTTTTCTAATATTTTCAATATTGTTATCGACCAATATTTTACCTTTATCCATGATAATTATTCTATCACATATAGATTCCACCTCTTGCATTATATGAGTAGATAGAATTACAGACTTTTCTTTGGATATTTCTTTAATTATGTTTCTAATTTCAATAATATGATTGGGATCTAATCCAGAAGTAGGTTCATCTAATATTAATATTTTAGGATTATGGATTAAACATTGAGCTATTCCTACTCTTTGTTTAAAACCTTTAGATAAAGTTTTGATCTTTTTGTTTCGAACATTATAAATATGACATTTTTTCATAATATTTATAGTCTTACTGAATATATCCTTTTTATTAATACCATAAATTTTACCTATAAAATGGAGATATTCTCTAACATACATATTAAAGTATAGAGGATTATTTTCAGGTAAATAAGAAACAAAAGGTTTTATTTCATCAGGAAACCTTTTAACATCATAACCACAAACATTAATTTTGCCTTTAGAAGGAGCTAAATATCCACTAATAATTTTCATTGTTGTAGATTTGCCAGATCCATTTGGTCCTAATAAACCAACAATTTCTCCTAATTTTACTGAAAAGGAAATGTTTGATAAAATTTGTTTTTTATATATTTTTTTTGAGATATTTTCTAATTCTATTAACATATTAAAATATTAGTTATGATATATTATCTAAAATATAAAATTTAATTTATAAAATAATTTAAATTGATTTTTATACTTTTTATAAAGGTTTTTAGCTAATAGATCCAAATTAAAAACTATTGATTAATTTTTTTATAAAAATTTAACTAAAGTTAAATTTAAAATTTGTAAATAAGGAAACAAAATGTTAAAATTACATTTAAATTTTATTTGGGCCTATAGCTCAGTTGGTTAGAGCATCTGACTCATAATCAGGAGGTCCCAGGTTCGAGTCCTGGTGGGCCCACAATAATTTAATTTTATCTGAATATACATAATTTATATTTTCTTATAGTTTAAATATTTAAAGAATATTATCTATATTTTGTTAGTATCCAATTTTAAGTCGCCATTGTTTATCAAGCTTTTTTTTATTAAATTAATTTATAGTATACTCTAAAATGAATAATATAATTGATGAATATAAAACTTTATAGGGTATATAAAAACTTCTTAGTTTTGTTATGATAATAAATAAAAGATATCATCCTATAGGTTTATTTGATAGTGGGATAGGAGGTTTGACTATTGCTAAATCTTTAAAGGAACTATTACCAAATGAATCTATCATTTATTTTGGTGACACCAAACATTTTCCTTATGGGGAAAAATCTTCTGAAGATATTATAAGCTATGTAAAAAATATATTTGAAATTTTATTAAAATATGATTGTAAATTAATAATAATAGCATGCAATACAGCATATGCAGCATCTCATAAATATTTAGAAAAAAATATTGATAAAAATATCCCGATTATAAATGTTATTGATCCCATGATCGAATTTATTCAAAATAATCATGCAGAAAATAAAGTTGGACTAATAGCTACTAATAGAACCATTCATTCTGACATTTATAATAATAAAGTACTCAAATGTAAAAATTTGAATAAATTATCTTCATTAGCCACTCCTTTATTAGCGCCTATGATTGAAAAGGGGCAAAATGATGATAATAAATTGAATAAAACTATAACACATTATTTGAGCAATAATTCTTTAAAAGATATAGAAACTTTAATTTTAGGTTGCACTCATTATTATCTCATTAAGGATAAAATTGAAAATTTTTATAATAAAAAAATTAAAATTTTGGATGCATCAAAAATGGCTGCAGAAAAAGCTGAGTCTGTTCTAGAGAAGCACAATATTTTGAGTGATAAAAAAAGCACAAATAAAGATATATTCATGGTTTCAAATTTAACCGAAAACTTTAAAAATGTTGTCCATAAATTATTTGGAGAAAATATAGTTTTGAAATCCTGTATATATGATTAATCTAAGTTAGTAATTGAAGTCTTAGTTTTATATATATTAAAAATAAATATAAAATGGTTTAAATATTATAAAATTTTCTCCTAAAGATATAAATTGCTGCAAATAATTATTTATTTTATGTCCAAATTAATTTTGTTATATAATTAAAATTGAATTATTTTTACTAAAATAAAATTTGATTTTGATTTACAGTATTTATTTTTGCCTCTAACTAAAAAATATTATAAACTATATGAATAATTAATCTATTATTTTATAATATTCAAAAAAACAATCTACATTCACTGACTATAAATATTATATATAAGTATATTTGATTATGTATCCTTTCTGAATATTGGAAACATAAATAATTTGGAATTATGTGTTTATATATACTACTTCCATTTGAAGAATATCTGATAATCGGTCTTATCTCTATGAAAATAATCGGTTTTAGATACATCTTGATATACGTCGAGCATATAATATTATTTATACTATTTAATAATATATAACTTAAACTTAAAATTATGAAAAATAAAAGATCGAAAAATTACAAATTATTGGGATTGGTTAGTTTGTTTGCTTTTTTTTTAAATTGTAATACTAGCTCTAGTTTTAAAATGGAGCGAAATAATAATTCAAAAAATAACAACCCAAATTCCTTATTATCATCATTGAAAAACTTTGTAAATACTTCTACAACTCAAGAAAATGAAATAAATAAAAATAAAAAGAAAGTAGCATTGAAAATTACTGAATTATCTGATGATGAAGATACAGATTCTTCATGCTCTTCAGATTCTGAAACTGATCAAACACCTTTTGAAATAGAAAATAATAATCAAGATATAAGTTCTCCAAATAACAATCCATCTTTATTTTTTAATAAAATAAAAGAAGATCTATATGATCAAAAGTCAGAATCTTCTCCATCGTTGTCTGATACTTCTAATACTTTGAATGAAGAAAAAGAAGATATGTATAATATAAAAGAAACAAATCAAAATCAAAAAGAATATATTAATGATGAAAAAGATGAGAGTTCAGAAAATGAAAGTGAAACCGAAGAAGATGAAAATGAGCCCAAATTAGTAAGAATTAATAATAATAAGACCCTAGTTTTTACAAATATGTCACAAATTACTAATAATGAATTAGATAATTGTATATTACGTATGATTCGCGAAAATTTGTTTATAAATAAAAATTCTTTAAGTAGAGAAGTAAAAGATTCAAATTATCCAAAACTTGCTTTAAGTTGTGGAATGACTATCTTAGCTAATCTCACATTAAGCTATTTTATAAATGATTCCCAAACTCTATTAGCTACAGGCTTATTGACAGGAGGATTAATGGGTTATTATTTTAATGATATATACAAATATATTTTTGGAATAGATGAGCAATTTATTGTTATGAATAATAAAGAATCTAAAGAATATAAAAAAGATGAAATAATAACTACTTTTACAATTTCTAAAAAATCAAACTAATACTTACTATGATTTAAGGGATTTAATTAAATTTAGATCTCTTAAATTATAATACTATTAAAATGCATTTGATAATTAGGAGGCGCTGCAAAAGTCTGGCCTACCTATAAAAAGTTATAAAAAAGGTTTCCTCTCATGAAGTATCTTTTTTAAAATCCATTTTTTAAATTAACGATTCCTGTTATTATTGCCATTTTTATTGCATAGCTCGGTTT
>JAAGZN010000591.1 GCA_024206165.1 Bacteroidota bacterium | reverse complement strand
CATTTACAATAGAAGGCTATAATAGTCTATTTCGTCATTATTTAGCTAGAATGCGAAGAAAAACAAAATGCTATAGTAAATGTGTAAAAATGCTTGAACATTCTATTAGATTATTAATGTTGAAAAGAAACAAAGATCTGCCTCTGCTAAATTAGCAATGCCAAATAATTACTTCTATTTTTTTTTATAAATATTTTTTTTAAATTTGTATTCTAATTTTATTTATGCTAAATATTCGTAACTAGGGTTTTAATAGATATGTTTATGTGTATAATTAAATTTAGATTGCAATATAAGCAACTCTTTAAATATAAATTAAATAATTCTAATATGAAAACATTCAAATTTTTAATTGTATTTGTCATTTTTATGATAAAATGCTCAAATGGAAAAAATAAATCTAATATGCAAAATAAAATAAATTCTGCGCAAAATAGTAATAGTAATAATAAAATTAAACAATCTCAAGATTGTGATTCCCCAAAAATGGAAAATGAACCGCTTACGTGTGCTGTTTTTATAAAAAAGCATATAAAATTAAAGGATTATAGAAAATCCAGAGGTTATTTCAAACTCATAAATGAAGATCCATGCATTGGAATCGTGAACCTAAAACAATTAAAAGAAATATCAGATACACTATTTAGTAATAATAATGAGACTGCGACAAAGACTTTATTACCAAAATATGATGTTACAGAAATAAAAAAAGAAAAGTATAATAATAATCTATTTTTTAAAGTAAAAAAACTTTATGACCCGGAAATTTTTGGTTTTACAAGAGGTATTCATATGTTTATTCCTAATGATATTATACAATTAATAAAGTTATATCTTTATAAAAATAAATATAAATCTTATTTTGTCAGTAAAAACAAAATTGAAGACTTTTTTTATTATACGGGAGATATGGTGAACGGTAAAAATATTTATAAGGAGTTTAGCAGGTATTTTAATGAAAATATTGAAAGTAAAAAAGGTGAAAATATTAAAAGAGGTATTGAATTGAATAAAGAAATAAATTTAATCTTTAACTATTATAAATTTTGCCTAAAGAATAAATTAAAATCTCTTGCTAAACCTTTTCAAATTGTTAAAATATTAAATTATGAACACAGAGTCCCTTGTTTTATGGATATTTGTGAAGAAGGGGGAACAATTACAGATATTAGTTTTTCTTTTTGGGGAGATTTATATGCTGGAAATATTAAAATTGGAATTTTTAATGATAATAACGAATTTAAATTAGTTTCTGATATAGTTCGAAAAAAATAAAGATAAATAGCCATAAATGCCTATTTATCTTTATTTTTAAATCATATTCATTATCTTTTCCTATCTGAGGACTGTTGAAAATCTATGAATTAAGAATGATTAGGTTGATAATCGTTAGATCATCAACCTAATTTTATAAGTCCTATTTAGTAAATTAAGAGACCATATATACTGCTTCCAATAGAAGAATATGTGATAATCAGTCATTGCTCTTTAAAATCAAATGGTTTAAGATATACTTCATCTACGATTAGTATAAAATAACCCTTTTATTAAAATTTAAATAAGCCGATATGATCACTTTGTTTGATTTAGAAAATAGGGTTTTCAATTTTTAAACAATTTCACTAATTTAATCTCATGGTTATAAATTTTTTTGATCGATTTGAATAAATTAAAAATTGAATATGAATATACCCAAAAATGTTTACTTAAAATGGTATGAAAGCATGCTCTTAATAAGAAAATTTGAAATAAGAGCTGCTCAAATGTATGGACAACAAAAAATAAAAGGATTTTGTCATTTATATAATGGCCAAGAAGCATGTATAGTTGGAGCTGTAAGTGCATTAACTAAAAATGACAAATTCATAACAGCATATAGAGATCATGCACATCCAATAGCATTAGGAATCCATCCAAAATATGTAATGGCAGAACTATTTGGTAAGATAACAGGAGTTTCTAAAGGGATGGGAGGATCAATGCATATGTTTAGTAAAGAAAAAAACTTTTTAGGAGGTCATGGTATAGTAGGAGGGCAAATACCTTTAGGAGTAGGCATTGCTTTTGCTGAAAAATATAAGAAAACAAAAAATCTTTGCATCACATATATGGGAGATGGTGCTGTTAGACAAGGAGCATTTCATGAATCTTTGAATCTTGCCATGTTATATAAACTCCCTATAATCTTTGCAATTGAAAATAATGGCTATGCTATGGGAACATCAGTGCAAAGATCTTCTAATGTCACAGATCTATATAAATTAGGGGCTTCTTATGATATGGAGTCATTAGTTGTTGATGGTCTTAAAGTTGATGAAGTCCATAAAACTATCACAAAAATTGCCAAAAAAGTGAGAACAGGAATTCCAATATTATTAGAAATAAAGACATATAGATACAAAGGACATTCAGTTTCCGACCCCGCAAATTATAGAGATAAGAAAGAATTGGAAAAGTTTCAAAAAAAAGATTCTATCGAATATATTAAAGCTTTGATTTTAAAGAAAAAGATAGGTTCTGAAAAAGAAATCGAAAAAATTGATAATAAAGTAACTAATACTATTAAAGAATCAATAGAATTTGCTGATAAATCAGAATTTCCTAAACTCGAAGATGCTATCAATTGTGTTTATGAACAAAAAGACTATAAATTTTTGAAAGAATAATTTTTTAAATCTTATAATTTAAAGCTATTTTATACAAAATAGTGGCTTTATAAAAAAAATAGTGAGATAACTAAACCCTATCTTGACTTACGTATCATATAATTATTAAATTTATCGTTTGTAACGAAATATCAATAAGAATATTTAGGCTATGGCTAGAAAATTAAAATTACATAAAAAAGAAAAAGAATCAATAGATGACTTAGAAGTTTATAAGAAGAAGGCTACAAAACTTTTGAAGGAACACGGAATATATTTAATAATCTTATTTATTATTTTAGCTATAATACCTCTCTATTTCTTTGTAATAAAGCCTAATAAGGAAAAGAAAAATTTAAAAGCGAGCGATGAAATGTTTAGAGCCAATTATTATTTTGAAGAAGGAAATTATGATAAAGCTTTAAAAGGAGATGGTTCATATAAAGGATTTACCGAAATCATAAATACTTATCCAAATACTAAAGCTGCACAATTAGCTAATTTTTATATTGGAATAATAAATATGAATAAAAAAGAATATGAGTCAGCAATTTCAAATTTCAAAAAATTTAATTTAAAAGATTATTTATTACAAGCAAGAGCATATTCTTTGATTGGAGATGCATTCTCACAGCAGGGAAAGTTTAAAGAAGCTTTAGATTATTATATGAAAGCAGCTAATGAAAAACCTAATAAAATCTTATCTCCCAAATACCTATCTAAAGCAGCAATAGTAAATCTGAAATTAGGAAATAAAAAAGCCGCAATGGAATGTTATAAAGATATTAAAAAGCAATATCCTAAGTCTATTTATGCAAAAGAGGCAGATAAGAAAATTTATGCTTTACAATAAAATTTATGTAAAATGTAAAATAATTTCATTAGAGCTATTAACATCGTCATATTCGTAATATAAATCTATTTGAAAATTTCTGACAATTTCTTTTATAAAACCTAAATCAGTTTTAATATCGTTCATTTCTTTTTGGCCATTATCTATTATATATAACTTATTTTTGATAATCTTTAGTTCTATTTTAGATGCCTTTCTATCCTTTTTAGCATTATTTAATAAAGAAGAAATTATAAAAGAAATAAATGATTTTGGTATTGAAAAGTTAATATCATCATTATTTTTGAAATTAGTTTTTATATTTCTAAAATTGTATTTTTTTAACAACCCTTTGATAATAACTTTTAAAGAATAACTATTGGGATTTTCGATTAATTTTTTCTTTTCATATAAAAAAGTTTCAAAATTTTCTAAAATATTTAAAGAATCCTTATTGAGAGTTATGGCTACATTAATATTTTCTAAAGTAGCTTTATAGATATGTTCTGAAATTAAAATATCATTATCTTTCTTTTTTATTTTTAGATTAGAGTTTTGAATAATTTTAAATTTATTATTAACCATTTGTGTATAAGGCAAGACAATATCAGTAGAATCTTTTATTTTAGAGCATAATGATAAAGCTAAATTATTCAACTTATTATTATTCTTATTGTTAAGTCTTTTTTTTCTTTCTAAAAATATTAAAGCAATTAATGATGAAAATAGAATTTGATATATTAAAAGAAAATTAATATTGAATTCAGTGCAAATTGATTCTGTTATAATAATATAATATGAATAAAAAAAAATAGCGAGACCTACTCCCAAAGGAACTAATATTAGAAATAACTCAGTACTTGTTAATATTGCTAAAAAGAATATCGATATTGAAATATTTACTAACCAAGTAATAGAACCATCACTCAAAAGGTACATGATAGTTGTAATAAAAGGTAAACAAAATGTTAAAGAAAAATACCAAAATATTGGAAAATAAGGTTTTAAAAAGTTTTTCCATTGATCTTTTACTATAAATAGTCCTGCCATTAAAGCCCCTATCAATCTTAAGCCAGTCATTATATTCAACTTATTTATATCTTTATGATTCCAAATGAAATAAGGAAATATAAAATTGATACAACAATAAATTCCAAATAATACATTCTGACATCCATTTTTGACAAACTGATAGTTTAAGTAATTATAAACATTTGTAGGTGTAGGAATAAATTTAATTATGATTGTACTGATCTCATTTTGTCCTGAAGTTTTTCTTTTCTTTTCTTTATTATCAGATCTATTGATTAAATATATTCCTTTGTTTTTATTATTATAGTTACCTACAACATATTCTTTAAAGCTCTTAATATTTCTACTAGAATATAAACTTAATATTAATGTAATAAATAAAAATCCTAATACTATAAATAAACTTATATATGGAAGGTTATACGCAAGCATAGTAGTTAAATTAGATTGTTAAATTGTTTCAAATTTATACTATTTCTTATTAATTAATAAAGGAGGCGCTGCAAAAGTCTGGCCTACCTATAAAAAGTTATAAAAAAGGTTTCCTCTCATGAAGTATCTTTTTTAAAATCCATTTTTTAAATTAACGATTCCTGTTATTATTGCCATTTTTATTGCATAGCTCGGT